>JALQUE010000202.1 GCA_023260815.1 Roseovarius sp. | reverse complement strand
CAGCACGATCCCCACGGCCGGATCGAACCCGTCCAGTTCGGACAAGAGTTGGTTGAGAGTCTGCTCCTTCTCGTCGTTGCCGCCGAAGCCCGACACCGCGCTGCGCGCCCGGCCAAGCGCGTCGAGCTCGTCGATGAAGATGATGCAGGGTGCGGCTTGCCGCGCCTTCTCGAACAGGTCGCGCACGCGCGCAGCACCTACGCCCACGAACATCTCCACGAATTCCGAGCCAGAAATCGAGAAGAACGGCACCCCCGCCTCGCCAGCGATGGCACGCGCTAGCAGGGTCTTTCCGGTGCCGGGCGGACCAACCAGAAGTATCCCCTTCGGGACCCGCGCGCCGAGCCTGCCGTAACGGTCCCGGTCATTAAGAAACGAGACAATTTCTTCGAGTTCCGCCCGGGCCTCATCGATGCCGGCGACGTCCTCGAAGGTCACTCCTGTCTGGCGTTCGACATAGACTTTGGCCTTTGATTTTCCTACATTGACCAGCCCGCCAAGGCCTTGCCGCTCCGCAAAACGCCTGAAGAACAGCGACCAGAGACCGAACAGCAACAGGACCGGAAGGACCCACGAGAGCAGCGTGCTCACCCAAGTCTGGTCATGCGCACCGACGATATCGACATTGTATTGCGCCAGGTCTTCGGCAAAGCCGGGTTCAACCCGGATCGCGGCGAAGTCGGTCTTCCCGTCCACCGGGGCACGGAAGGTGCCATAGACCTGCGTTTCGGTGACCGTAACCGATGCGATGTTCCCGTCCCGCAGATGCCCGAGAAACTGGCTGTAATCGATCACCGCGGTCCGAGCAGCCGTCAGCCAGGCCTGGAAGACAAGCAGAACGGCGAAAGCAACGATGATATATCCAAGGTTCAAGAGGTGCTTTCGTTCCACGCGCCCTTTCCTCCGATGGCCCTGAGGCCAGAGCAATCATTGTCTGCCGCTCGGTTTTCGGGATCGGCAAACCAGATCCGACGTGGCCATCATCACCGTCCGGGTCTCCCCCGAACCGCTCGGCCTGGCACACGCCGGATCGGCCCGGCGCTCCCCCACCCACAACGGTCCACTGGCCTGTGCTTTCGCACCCAAAGGGCGTTCCGGCCAAGCCGTCTCCCAACTCGCCACTCCTGCCGAGGACGACAGCTTGTGCGGATTCCAGAGTGGGCGAATTGACGGCGGACAATTGCACCTAGACCGGATGTCCTTCGACGGCGTTCGCCTCGTCCTCCAGTGCGGACAGACCCGCTGCGAGGTACTCGGCCACAAGCGGGGTTGCCCTGAGATAGGAGAACGTGGGTGTTTCGCGGCGTTCGGCGGCCATGATCCTCAGGTCCGGCCAGTCGCCATCTCCCCGACCCAGCCACATGAGCGCAACCAGGTCAGACTGCGCATCCTCGGACAGGTCTTCGATCAGGGTCTGGAATTCCAATTCTGCAGGGTCGGATCCACGGTCTTCTATCACGTCCAGCTCGACCTCGTCTGGATCCGCCTCCTCGTCATCGAAAAGTGTCGAAGCCGATTTTCCCTGAATATCGCGTGCAAGGTCGATGAGCGCGCGGACCGTGTCCACCGAAACGCCGAGTTCGACAAGGGGATCGCTGGCTGTTTGCGACATCACCGCCCCCTATTCCACAGGCCAGCCGACCGGCTGGACGAACGCAACGAATTCGTGTTCGGCAAGGGATAGCGCCTCGGTAATTCGGGTCCGATCAACCCCGCCAACCAGACAGGTTCCCAAGCCCCGGGCAGCCGCGAAGAGGTAGACGTTCTGCGCGACAATCGCGGCGTCAACCTGGGCAATGACCCGTTTTTCCTGATCTTCCTGCGCCGCAACCAGCCGGCGCAGGTCAGAGATATGAAGCAGACAGATCGGAGCCGTGGCAACGAACGGTTGCGGTGACAGGATCGCGCGAAGGTCGGCCGCATGCCTCGTCATTGCCGTATCAGCTTGCGGATCGTACACCGCTACACCCTCTGCAGACGCCACGTGGATCATGGTATCCGCGGCTCCGCGCCAAGAGGGCGCGGTGTGCAACCCGCTCGAGGGTCGGTTAATGCCGAAGGCGGCCCATAGGAGTTCGCCCACCAGCGCCGGATCGACAGGGCGCTCGGCAAACGCACGGGTCGAGCGCCGCTGTCGCAGCGCCTCTGTGACGGTCAGTTCCGAAACCGGATTGGCCACCGCCTTTCCCGCCGGGGCCATGGCCAATCCGAGCGCGGTGCCGATCATCATGGATCGGCGCGTGACCCCCATTGGAGTTGACGTTTTTACAAAGCATGACATGACGAATCTCCGAACTTTACATTCAGTCTCTGTTAGATCGCCACGCGCGGCATTGACGGCTGTCACTCGGAAGGGCGCAGGATGCTGCTTAATCCGTTCACCAACCATAGCTCCACGCCGGCCCGGTTCAGGTGATCAGTGTCGAAATAGTACCGCGACTCAGGAATCAGTGTCCGGTGATCGATCAGTGGAACACCAAGCCGCCCTGCCTCGGCCGCCAGTCTCATCTCGATGTTGGAGAGGTCTGGCATTTGGGTACGGAACCTATCCGGAAGGGGCGGATAAACGAGGACGATCCGCGTTCCATGGGACCGTGCAAGTCTGACCATCCCCTCGATATCGGCGAAAGCGCGCTCGACCGTCATCTCCGAAGGGGTGTCGGGATAGAGATAAGAAATCCGTGCGGCATCGGCGGCATCCGACGGTCGCGGAGCGCTGTCAAACCTCGCCTCGGCGTCCCAGCGATCCGTTTCGAAACGGCTCTGGTCGTTGATCCGTGAAAAACCGGTCGCGTAAGCAAGGACGGTCCGGGCGGGCAGCCCACGCGACAATGCGCGGATGAACGCCCGCAGTGTCTGCAGATCGGCCGGGATCTTCGGCAGAATGTCGGCGTCCGCCAAACGCGCCTCGTTCCACCTTGGATCGAGAAAGGCAAATGTATCAAGTACCACGAGTACGCCATCCGTATCGTGATCCGCGAAGTAACGCTCGGCAACGAGCCGCGATACGGCAGGCCCGCCGCCGGCGACAGCAAGCGTGAGCGTGTCCGCTCCGGCGACGTCCCGCACCATGGTCGGCACGCCCTCAAAACCAAGCGGCAGGGCGTGGGAGGCACCCAGCACAATCCAGTTGGTGTGAGGCTTCGCCTGCGTGATCCGAAAGAACGGGTTCCGGTCGCTCCTTGGCTCCAGGATGTGGTCGGACCATAAAAAGAGACCAGCGTAGATCAGCACCGCCAGCACGACGAAAACTGCAAGGCGCGTAGGGTGCCAGCTGTCGTCAGAACCCGGCATAGATGAACCCTGTGTCCTGCCAACGCCCCATCACGAGAAGTGCTGCCATACCCACATAAAGCCCCGCCCATCGCAGCGGAAGCGGCGCATCCGCAATCCGTTCGGCCATGGGCTTCGGCGCCGAGGCAATCTCTGCCATTAGAAGGGCACCGATGAGCATCGCGCCAAGGCGCTGATCGGCGCTGAAGGGATACGATGGCAGGATATGAACAAGGTCGGATAGGTTCGCTGCAACGCGTCCTAGGATGGTAATCGCGTCGATCGGCGTGGCAGCACGGAAGAAGACCCAGGTCAGAAGGATCAGGTGAAAGGTCACCACGGTGCGCAGTATGCGTGCCGCCAAGCTCCGTGGTGATGGCAGCCAGAGTTCCATGATGACAAACGCCCCGTTCAAGGCGCCCCAAATCACGAACCCCCAGCCGACGCCGTAGCCCAGCCCGGCGTGCCAGAGCCCCGAAAGCAGAAAGACAATCATCAGATTCGCAGCTTGGCGCGCCCTGCCCTGCCTGCTGCCGCCCAGCGAAATATAGACATAGTCCCGGAACCAGTGTCCAAGGGTGATGTGCCAGCGCGACGCCCAGAACTCACCCACCGTCGGCGACAGGTAAGGCTGCTCGAAATTGCGCGACAGCCGCAGACCGACGAGCGCGGAAAGGCCAAGCGCGACATCCGCGTAGCCAGAGAAATCACAATAGATCTGAAAGGCGAAAAAATATGTCGCCGTCACAAGATCCATCGGCGTCGCGAATGCGGGAATGGCGTAGGCGGCATCCACGACTGGAGCCAGATTATCGGCGATGACAAGCTTCTTGACGAGTCCCGAGATCAGAAGTGTGACCCCCAGAACGGCAAGTCTCGGACGGATTGCGACCGATGGGAATTGCGGGATCAACGTTTGTGGACGTTCGATCGGCCCGGCCAGGAGCTTGGGGAACCACGCGAGGTGCAGGACTTCGTCCGGGATACGCCATAGCGGGCCGCGCCTGGCGCTCTCGACGATGAGAGCGGTAGCGGTGAACACGATGAACGACAGCCCGGGAGGCGCGTTGGGGTCCGGCAGGCCGAAAGCGTCCGGGAACTTTGCCCAGATCAGCAGCACAATCAGACCGACAATACCGCCGCTCTGAAAGACCTTCGCCGCGGCAAAATCTTTCGCCGCCGATACGGCGACGGCGATGGCCATCACTCCGCCAAGCCAAAGAAGGCGCATCGGGTCTGCCGCGGCATAAAACCAGAGGCTTGCCAGGATAAGCCACAGGGCACGATGTCGGGTGGGCAAAAGCGCAACGCCAACCAGCACCGCACCAAGGAACAACCAGAAACCGAGGGACGTATATGCCATGTGCCCCGACCATCAATAGGACGCCCCTCCCGCGCGCAGCTCGGGCGGGATGACGTCTATCGGCAGGCCTGCATTCACCGCGAGGTAATCAGCCAATTGGCTCCGTTCCACCTCGCTTATCGGGATTTCGACGTGGCTTGTTCTTCCGAGTGTCGCAAGCCACGCCTCACGGCTCCGGGCTTGGGTGACGGTCACGGTGATGATGTGGCAAGATTGGCAGCGCGCCAACATGATGTCTCGGCCATCCGAGGGAAGATCGGTTACGGCCCCGATAGCGCCCGTATAGGCAAGGTAGTCGGCGAGTGTCTGACGCCCCCAATCGTCGAGCGCTGCCCCGGTCTTGCTGTCAGGTAAGGACAGGCGTTCGAGCCACTCTGTCGACGTCCGCGCAGACGCGAAGGATTCGGACAGCGACGGATCGCCGTCGGCCAGAGCCTGCTCAAGCAATGTACGTCCGCCCGGCGGAATGAACGAGAACAAGTCGTCGGCCTGTTGCGCCGCTGCGACTCCGGCAAACAACAGTGATATGAAAAGATAACGCAGCTTCATCATGTCGCTCCTCCCATCAAAAGCGCAGTTCCGGCGGAACGTCCTCGAGTCGCATGGGCATGTTGATCGCCGAGTAGTCCGCGAATATTTCGCGTTCCTGAGGCGTGATCTCGATGACCCTGTGAAAGGGCGACGCGAAGGTCGACAGCCAGCCCGCGCGATCCCGCCGCTGCATGAGGTATCCCGTGAACAACGAATGACAGGACAGGCATTGCGCCAGCGCGATGTCGCGCCCGTCCGGCGGAAGATCGCCAGGCAGGTCCTCCTCGTAGGGTGCGATCACCGAAAGGTAGGCTGCGAGCGTCGCGCGAGGCTTTTCCGCGAGGTCCGGGGTGCGCGTGGCGATTTCGCTCTGCCATGCCTCTGCGGTCATGTACTGACCCAGAGCCCAGGTGCGTGCCTCGGCATCGGCGAATACCGTATCAAGGGTACCGCGTCCCCCGTCGGGCATGAAGGCGAACGGGTCCTGCTGCGCGCGAACGACAACGGCACACAGAAACGCCAGCAGGACCGCCGCTACCCGGATCATTCCGATGATCCGGGTTCAACATAGTCGAGCACGGGCACGATCATCCGGTCGGTCGAACCCGTTGCGGTAAAGCCATTGCCCCGCATCCGGTCCAGTCCAATCGCCGTGCGGTCTGCAACGTATTCCTCCCCGCAGTTTTGACAGACCATCGCGGGTATGTTGCGGATCAC
>JALQUE010000185.1 GCA_023260815.1 Roseovarius sp. | reverse complement strand
GTCTGAAGTGGCGGCGGTCAGTTGTGGCATCTACGCCGGGCAGCCCGTACTCGACCTCGACTACCCCGAGGACTCCGAGGCGGGTGTCGACGGCAACTTCGTGCTGCGCGGCGACGGCCGACTGATCGAGGTGCAGATGAGCGCCGAGGGATCGACCTATAGCCGTGAGCAGATGAACCAGCTGATGGATCTGGCGGAAAAAGGCGTGACCGAGCTGGTTGCGGCGCAAAAGGCGGCGGTGAATGCGTAAATTCACCGGCGATACCCTGCTGGTTGCGACCCATAATTCCGGCAAGCTGGAGGAAATCGCCAGCTTGCTGGAGCCATTCGGCGTGGCCGTTGTCGGTGCCGCGGAAAAGGGCTTGATCGAGCCTGAGGAAACCGAAACCAGTTTCGTGGGCAATGCGCGGATCAAGGCGCATGCGGCTGCACAGGCCACGGGCCTGCCGGCGCTGTCGGACGATTCAGGGATCGAGGTGGATGCACTGGATGGGGCGCCGGGTGTGTTTACGGCAAATTGGGCCGAAACAGAGACGGGTCGTGATTTCATCATGGCCATGGGCAAGACGCATGACAGGCTGGTGGAAACCGGCCTGCCACAACCCTGGACCGCGCGGTTTTGCTGCACCTTGGTTCTGGCATGGCCAGATGGCCATGATGAAGTGTTCCCTGGCACCGTCGAGGGGCGGATTATCTGGCCAATGCGGGGGCATGAAGGGCATGGGTACGACCCGATTTTTCAGCCGGACGGCTATGAGCAGACCTTTGGCGAGATGGATCGCTGGGGAAAGAACCGGATCAGTCACCGCGCCGACGCCTTTGCCAAGCTGGTGAAGGGCTGTTTTGGCTGAGGATTGGCAACAGGGGGGCTTTGGCCTTTACCTTCATTGGCCGTTTTGCGAGGCCAAGTGCCCGTATTGCGACTTCAACAGCCATGTGAGCCGGGACATTGATCAATCCCGCTGGCTGAGAGCCTATTTGCACGAGATTGACCGCTATGCGCGGATGCTTCCGGGGCGGGTTTTGAACGCGGTTTTCTTTGGGGGCGGAACACCAAGCCTGATGGATCCCGAGGTGGTTGCCGCCATTCTGGAGCGCGTGCGGCAAAGCTGGCCGCAGGCAAACGATCTGGAGGTAACGCTGGAGGCAAACCCCGGATCGGTCGAAGCGGGACGGTTTCGGGGCTATGCCGAGGCGGGTGTTTCGCGGGTGTCGATGGGCATCCAAGCCCTGAATGACGCCGATCTACGGCGCCTGGGCCGGATACACACCGTCGCCGAAGCGCGGCAAGCCTATGATATCGCAAGGAAAAACTTTGATCGTGTCAGTTTTGACCTGATATATGCGCGGCAGGATCAGACGGTGGCATCATGGCGATCCGAATTGCGCGAGGCGCTGGAGATGGCGGTTGATCATCTATCGCTGTATCAATTGACGATCGAGCAGGGCACGGCCTTTGCCGATCGTTATGCGCGCGGGGGGCTGAAGGGCCTGCCACAGGATGATGCGGCGGCGGACATGTACGAGGCAACCCAGGAGATTTGCGCCAGTGTGGGCATGAGCGCTTATGAGGTGTCGAATCATGCCAAACCGGGTGCGGAATCGCGGCATAACCTGATTTATTGGCGCTATGGCGATTATGTGGGTATCGGACCGGGGGCGCATGGCCGGGTGACGCTGAATGGTCAGCGTTTTGCGACGGAGGCCTGGTCAAACCCGGATCGCTGGCTGGCGGCGGTGGATGCCGGGCAAGCCGAGAAATTGCATGAGGCGATTGATCCCGAGGATCAGGCAGCAGAATACCTCATGATGGGGCTGCGTGTTCGGAATGGGATAGATGTTGTGCGCTATGAAAGCTTGGCCGGCGCGCCATTGTCAGCTGAAAAGCTGTCAGAACTGCGTGATCTGGGGATGATTCAAAGCGATGCGCAGCGCCTATGGGTCACAGAGCAAGGGCGGCCCGTGTTGAACGCCATTTTGCGGGACTTGCTGGTCGACTGACAGCGATCAATCCCCAGTGCTGAGCATCCGGCACAATGTGTCTAGCTGATCAAGGGTTTCATAGCTGATGGTGATCTGCCCCTTTTCCTGACCCGGCTTGTGATCCAGCCTGACAGTCATACCAAGATTGGCAGATAAATCACCTTCGAGCGCCTTTGTGTCGGCATCCTTTTCCACCGATTTGGATGGTTTGCGCTTTTTGGCGGGGTCAGCGAAAATATTGCTGATGGTTTTCTTGACGAGCGCTTCGGTTTCGCGGACGGACAGGCCTTTCTTGATGACCTCGCGCGCCAGAGCAGCGGGATCTTCGGCTGTGATCAGGGCGCGGGCATGTCCGGCGCTGAGGCGGCCATCACGGAGATACGTCTGAACCTCGTCGGGAAGAGACAGAAGGCGCACCGAATTGGCGATGTAACTGCGGCTTTTGCCCAGAACCTCGGACAGTTTTTCCTGTGTATGGCCGAACTTGTCCATCAACTGACTATATCCTGCGGCCTCTTCCACGGGATTCAGATCGGCGCGCTGGATGTTTTCGATTATGGCGATCTCGAGAACTTCGGTGTCGTTGAAATCACGGACCAGAACAGGAATCTGGTGCAGCTTGGCCATCTGGGCCGCGCGCCAGCGACGCTCGCCGGCAACAATCTCGAACGCGGCGTCATCGCCGGGAATGGGCCGGACGATAAGGGGCTGAATAATACCTTTTTCCTTGATCGACGCGGCAAGATCTTCGAGCTTTTCCTTGTCGAAGCTACGCCGGGGCTGATCTGGGTTGGGGCGAATTTTCTCAATTGGAACAGTGCGATCCGCTGTCTTGGGGGCATCAGACGCAGTTGCCTTGTCGTCGTTCACATCAGCCATGAGCGCGGACAGGCCACGGCCCAAGCCGCGCTGTCTGGTTTTCTTGTCAGCCATCCGAAGCTCCTGTTTTTACGCGGCGGCGCGCGTCTGATTTGACATCAATTCCTGGGCAAGCTCGCGATATGCCTGCGCGCCCTTGGAAGCAGAATCATATTGCAGCACGGGCACCGCGTAGGAGGGCGCCTCGCTGACGCGGACATTCCGGGGGATTCGCGTCTGAAACACCAGTGCGCCCAAATTGTCTCGCGCATCCTGTTCAACCTGTGACGACAGGTTGTTGCGCGAATCGAACATCGTCAGGACAACGCCTTCGATTCGCAGGTCCGGATTGGCGGATTGGCGCACCTCGCGGATGGTCAGCATAAGCTGTGACAAACCTTCGAGCGCGAAAAATTCACTTTGCAGCGGAACCAGCACCGAATGAGCCGCGACCATGGCGTTGATCGTCAGAAGGTTGAGCGAAGGGGGGCAATCGATCAGGATGTAATCAATCGCGTAATCATCCATCGCGGTCTGTCGCAGAGCGTCATGCAGAAGAAAACTACGCTTTTCGGTTGAAATCAGCTCCATATCCGCAGAGCTGAGATCGACGGTTGCGGGGACGATCAACAGATTGTCGAAGGCGGTTTCCTGAACCACGTCTGCAAGGTCAATTTCCTCAAGAAGAAGCTCGTAAGTGGTAAATTCACGATCTGACGCTTCGATTCCGAGGCCGGTGGAGGCGTTACCCTGGGGGTCGAGATCGATAACCAGCACTTTCTGGCCAGCTTCGGCAAGCGCGGCACCCAGATTGATCGTTGTCGTGGTCTTTCCAACGCCGCCTTTCTGGTTTGCAACAGCAATGATCTTGGGTCCGCGAGGGCGGGTCGGATCAGACACGGGCGACTCCTGTGATGGTCAGAATGACGGGGCCAGTTTCAGTTTTACTTTTAGCAAGTTGGGCGGCGAAGGTCCAAGCTGTTTGCGCGGCCTCAACCTCTTTCTGCCAGGTTTCACCCTTGGGGAAGATTGCGGTTCCATCGGGCTTCATGTGTTGCTCAACGAAACCAAGCAGGGTTGTCAGATCGGCCAGCGCGCGCGCCGACAAAACATCCGCCCCAAGCGGCGGTATATTTTCGATGCGATCGTTGATGACAGTGGCCCTAGCACCCGTTTCGCGGATGACCGTCCGAAGGAATGCACATTTGCGTGCATCGCTTTCCACAAGGGTAACGCGGTTTGGCGTGCCGGTCTCAAGCGCCATAATGGCGATGACCAGGCCGGGAAACCCGGCGCCAGACCCAAGATCGGCCCAGTGATTAACCTCTTGAGGCGCAAGATCGGCGATCTGGACAGAATCGACGAAATGACGGCGCCACAAATCGGGCAAGGTAGAGCGCGCGACAAGGTTTATACGAGGCGTCCACTTGCGCAAAAGCGCCTCATAGGTTTTCAGACGCTCCAGTGTTTCACGTGAAACATTCAGGTCGGGCGCGTCGCTCATGCCGTTTTTTCACGCCGCCGGAGGCGAAGGCGGGCCATAAGCAGCGTCAACGCCGCGGGCGTCATGCCATCAATCCGCGACGCTTGCGCAAGATTTGCGGGGCGCGCGGCCACAAGTTTGGTCTTCAACTCGTTCGAAAGTCCGTCAATGGTGGAAAAATCAAGGTCTGCAGGAATTTCCTGCGCCTCATCCCGCTTCATCATTTCCACATCACGGTTCTGGCGTTGGATGTAATTGGCATAAAGCGCGTCCTTTTCAAGCTGGGCGCGCGAGGCTTCATCGATGTCCGACAGCGTTGGGTCCAGCATCAAAAGGTGAGAGAAGTCGATATCTGGAAAGGCGAGCAGCTGAAAACCGGTGCGGCGCGATCCGTCTTGATTGATCTTTACGCCTGTTTTTACCAGCTCGCGGGGTGTGAAGCTTTGCGAAGCGAGGCGGGTGCGCGCGGACTCGAGGCGCTCCATCTTCGTTTCGAACGCGCGCTGGCGCGTTGGGCCGACAAGCCCGGCGGCAATCCCCAACGGAGTCAGGCGTTGATCGGCATTATCGGCACGCAGAGACAGGCGAAATTCTGCGCGGGAAGTGAACATGCGGTAAGGTTCTGACACGCCGCGCGTTATGAGATCATCAACCATCACACCGATATAACTGTCCGAGCGGCTGAACAGGACAGGGTCGCGCCCCTGAACCGCCAACGCAGCGTTGAGACCGGCGACAAGACCCTGGGCCGCGGCCTCTTCATAGCCGGTGGTTCCATTGATTTGGCCAGCAAGGTAAAGGCCGGGCACTGTTTTGACGGCCAGCGTGGCGTCAAGCGCGCGGGGGTCGACGTAATCATATTCGATCGCATAGCCCGGCTGCACGATCACAGCGTTTTCCAGGCCAGAAATCGAGCGCACATAATCATGCTGCACCTCTTCGGGGAGGGAGGTTGAGATGCCGTTGGGGTATATCAGGTTGTCGGACAGGCTTTCCGGCTCAAGGAAAATTTGATGCGACGTCTTGTCGGCAAAGCGCACAATCTTGTCTTCGATGGACGGGCAATACCGGGGGCCAACACCATCGATATGGCCACCATACATGGCTGACCGGGCAAGGTTGTCGCGGATAATCTCGTGCGTCTTCTCGTTCGTATGCGTAATCGCACAGGAGATTTGCTGGGCCGTCGGCGCCCCAGACAGGAAAGAGAACAACACCGGTTCATCGTCACCGGGCTGCTTGTCAAGCGCGTCCCAGTCAATCGTCGTGCCATCAAGACGCGGCGGGGTGCCTGTTTTGAGGCGGCCAAGATCCAAGGCGAAGCTGTCCATACGCTCAGCCAGTTTGATGGACGGCTTGTCACCCATACGGCCCCCAGAGCGGGACACGTCGCCAATGTGAATGACGCCGCGCAGGAAGGTGCCTGTTGTAAGCACGACGGAGCCTGCTGTGATCTCACTTCCGTCGGCCAAGGCGATCCCGGTGACCCGATCGCCTTGCATCAGGAAATCCGTCGCTTCACCTTCGATGATCTCAAGATCTGGGTGCGATTCGATCTCGGACAGCATGGCCTCGCGGTAGAGTTTGCGATCTGCCTGCGCACGGGGGCCTTGGACTGCGGGGCCTTTGCGGCGGTTCAGAAGCCGAAATTGGATGCCTGCCTTATCGGCCACGCGGCCCATGACACCGTCAAGGGCATCAATCTCGCGGACGAGATGGCCCTTTCCAAGCCCACCGATGGCGGGGTTGCAGGACATGACGCCAATACCGGATTTGTTCAGCGTCACAAGGGCCGTGCGCGCACCAACGCGCGCCGCGGCATGCGCTGCATCACATCCGGCGTGGCCGCCGCCGATAACAATGACATCAAAATGTTTCACGTGAAACACTCCTCATTTCCCAAGGCAGAAGCTTGCGAATATTTCGTCCAAGATGTTCTCGATATCGATGCGTCCTACCAGAGAATCAAGCGCCCGGATAGCTGTTCGAATCTCTTCCGAGGTTATGTCGGTGGTGCCTTCGCCTTGGGGCAAAAGAACGAGCGCCGAGTCGAGGGCCGCCAAGCCCCGTTCCATCGCCTGCTTGTGGCGCAGCCGGGTTGCTATCCCGGCGCCGGACGCCCGCGCCGACAGGATTTCCGTTATGCGATTGATGAGCTGGGACACGCCAAACCCGGTTTTGCCGGATATGCCTTGGCTGGGATTGGTCGCAAGATCGGCCTTGGCCTGCAACACGATGTCTTCGCGTTCCGGTTCAAGATCCGGGCTATCGTCATCGGTGATGAGAAAAACCCGTAGATCGGCCGTGGCGGCCCGAGAGAGGGCACGTTCCACACCTATGGATTCCACAACATCATCGGTTTCGCGGATGCCCGCCGTATCCAACAGGGTCACTGGCAACCCCCCAAGATCCATGCGGACTTCGATCACGTCGCGCGTTGTGCCGGCTACTTCGGACGTGATTGCCGCATCACGCCCGGCCAGCGCGTTCAGAAGCGTTGATTTACCGACATTTGGCGCGCCAACAATCGCAACTTCGAAGCCGGAGCGAATCCTTTCCGCCGTGGTCACGCCCGAAATTTCCCGGCGGAGATCCTGCGCCACGCTGGTTACAAGGTCTGTCACCTCGGGGGAGACGTCCACGGGGACCTCTTCATCGGCGAAATCTATGGTCGCTTCAAGAAGGGCGGCCGCCCGGATCAGCGCGGTGCGCCAGGCTTCGGCGCGCTTTCCAAGATCGCCGGACAAGACGCGGAGCGCCTGACGTCGCTGAGCTTCGGTTTCGGCGTCAATCAGATCGGCAAGACCTTCGACCTGCGCCAAATCCAAGCGGCCATTTTCCAAGGCTCGGCGCGTAAATTCACCCGGCTCGGCCGGTCGGAGACCGTCAATTTTGGACAGGGCACCGAGCACTGCGGACACGACTGCGGTGCTGCCGTGAACGTGAAATTCAACGATGTTTTCGCCGGTAAAGCTGTGCCCTTGCGCGAAGGTCAGAACAAGCGCTTCATCCAACCGGATGCCATCGCGCCCACACAAAATCCGCAGAGCCGCGTTCCTTGGGGTGGGGACGTCCCCACACAGGGAATGAGCCGCATCGAACGCGAGCGGCCCCGAAACACGGATAACGGCGACGCCTGCTTTGCCCTGAGCCGTTGACAGGGCGTAGATCGTATCCATCGCGTTGCCCCCAAGAAGGCCCGTATCAGGTATTCATCGAATCGAAGAATTCGGTGTTTGTCTTGGTTTGCTTGAGCTTTGACAACAGGAATTCGATCGCGTCGGTGGTTCCCATCGGGTTGAGGATACGCCGAAGAACGAACGTTTTCTGCAGATCGACCTTGTTGATCAACAGATCTTCCTTCCGGGTGCCGGATTTCAGGATGTCGATGGCAGGGAACACGCGCTTGTCCGCAATCTTGCGATCGAGCACAATTTCCGAGTTGCCGGTCCCCTTGAATTCTTCGAAGATCACCTCGTCCATACGGCTGCCGGTGTCGATCAGCGCGGTAGATATGATGGTGAGAGAGCCGCCTTCTTCGATATTCCGGGCCGCACCAAAGAACCGTTTGGGACGTTGCAGGGCGTTGGCATCCACACCGCCCGTCAGAACCTTGCCCGATGATGGGACAACTGTGTTATACGCCCTACCAAGTCTTGTGATCGAGTCGAGAAGAATAACAACATCTCGC
>JALQUE010000425.1 GCA_023260815.1 Roseovarius sp. | reverse complement strand
CGGCCGATTTCCGGCAGCGAGCGGCTGGTCATCTGCTTGCACAGATACATCGCCACCTGACGGGGCCGGGCAAAGGCGCGCAGGCGCTTGGGGCCGATCATCTCGCTGAGGCGGATGTTGTAGTGATCGGCCACCTGGCGCTGGATTTCCTCGACGCTGACCTTGCGCTCGGAGGCGCGCAGGATGTCGGCAAGACAATCTTGGGTCAGTTCCAGAGTGATCTCGTGACCGACCAGCGAGGCGAAGGCAAAAAGCCGGGTCAGGGCGCCTTCGAGAACGCGGACATTGGTGCTGATCCGGTGGGCAAGAAATTCCAGCACGCCGTTGGAGAGCTTGAGATCGGGATATTGGCGGGCGTAATGCTCGGATTTGGATTGCAGGATGCCGAGGCGCAATTCGTAATCGGTGGGGTGCAGATCGACCACAAGGCCGCATTGCAGACGCGACTTGATACGATCTTCGAGATTGGCGATCTCGCCCGGGGCGCGGTCACCGGAGATCACGATCTGCTTGTTCTGGTCCACCAGCGCATTGAAGGTGTGAAAGAATTCCTCCTGCGTGCTTTCCTTGCCGGCGATGAACTGCACGTCATCGACCATCAGCACATCGACCGAGCGGAACATTTCCTTGAAATCCATCATCTTGCGGTCGCGCAGGGCCTGCACGAAGCGATACATGAACTGCTCGGCCGAGAGGTACAGCACCGTGAGGTCCGGGCTGCGCTGTTTCAGCTCCCAGGCGATGGCGTGCATCAGGTGCGTCTTGCCGAGGCCGACGCCCCCATAAAGAAAGAGCGGATTGAACGTGACCGGACCGCCTTCGGCGACGCGCCGGGCCGCGGCATGGGCCAGCTCGTTCGGTTTGCCGACCACGAAGCTGTCGAAGGTGAACCTGTCATCCAGCGGGGCGGTGTTGAGGCGGATATCGGAGGCGGGCTGTGTCTGAACGGCATCGGCAACGGGTGTCGCGGCGCAGGCCCGCGACCCGGATGCGGAGGCGTCGGAAAGACCATCACGATCCGCCTGAGCCGCCGGGGACATCGCCGGGCGCACGGCGGAATTGGCAGCGACGCGGAACTGAACCCTGCGAATGTCGGGCGCGAAGGTGTTCACCTTGTAGAGAATGAGATCCCCAAAATTCTGGGAGACGTAATTGCCCAGAAAACTGGTGGGAACGCTGAATGTGGCGACGCCTTCGTTGACGTCTGCAAGCTCCAGAGGTTCAATCCAGTTGGTGTAATTGTTTTTTCCGACCGATTTCAGAAGGTCCTGCTTTAATTGGCCCCATTGTTCCTGCGTCATTCTTCCCCCGTCTCGACATCGCGTCATTTGTTCTTCGCCAGTTGCGGCTCGCGACCCGAGGGGAAATCCGGAACAAACCATTCTTGTCCGCTGCATCGCTGCAGCAGGCGAATGGCCCCGACCGGACCTTGATATCCAAATAGACGCAACAAATCTGATCGCGCGGGACGTCCCGATACCACGCTTTCAGAATGTGTTGCGCACCGAACTTGTCAGACGTGGCGCAGATAAAAAATACCCTGATACAGACGACAAACCCCGTTGTCGTCGCACTGCTGCGCCGCTTGTCCCCCCAAGCTTGAATCGCTCATCGAAACTACCAACTCCGGAGGCGCGGCGGCAACTGAACTTCGCGCTTGACAGAAGGTTTGGGCGAAAAGAATCTCAGGCCCGATCAGGAAAGCCACAAACGCAAAAAAGCGCCGGACAAGCCGGCGCCTTTTGTATCAATGCTTTAGGGATTTGGCGCGTAGCGCCTTAGCCGAGCGACTTCACACGCGACGAAAGACGCGACATCTTGCGCGATGCAGTGTTCTTGTGGAAGACGCCTTTGGTCACGCCGCGCATCAGTTCGGGCTGGGCTGCGCGAAGCGCGGCCTGTGCCGCGTCCTTGTCGCCGGCAGCGATCGCTTCTTCGACTTTGCGGAGGTAGGTGCGGATGCGCGAACGGCGTGCCTTGTTGACGTTCAGGCGACGCTCGCTCTGGCGGGCGCGTTTTTTGGACTGGGGCGTATTTGCCATTTTGAATCGGACCTCTGTCAGGTTTTGGTGTCTCTATAGCGCGGAGGCAACCCGAACGGACGATGTATCGACCGGAGGTGATTCTGGCCAGAGCGGGCCGCACGCGCATGTATGACGGAGGCCTATAGCCAAGTTCGCGAAGATTGCAAAGCCGAAATTGACTGGGTGCTGTTTGAAACCGGGGGCGGCTTGAAAGCTGCGCGGTGGAGACGCGGTTTGAAAACCGCGTGGTCCCGGCGTCAAAGGTCAGGACCACGATCGGGCGTCGGGGCAAGGCCGTTTGAACGGCCTTGCCCGGCTGATGTCACTTGTCGCGGAACTGCGGCTCGCGCTTTTCGACGAACGCGGCCATGCCTTCGGCCTGATCTTCAGTCGCGAAGAGCGAGTGAAAGACGCGGCGTTCGAACAACAGCCCTTCACGCAGGGTCGTTTCATAGGAGCGATTCACCGATTCCTTGACCGCCATGACGGTGATCATGGATTTCTCGGCAATCTTGTCGGCGGCGCTGCGGGCTTCGTCCATCAGCTTCTTGACCGGCACGACGCGGCTGACCAGCCCCGAACGCTCGGCCTCTTCGGCATCCATGAACCGGCCCGTCAGGTTCATGTCCATCGCCTTGGATTTGCCGATGAAGCGGGTCAGGCGCTGGCTTCCGCCAAGGCCCGCCATGACGCCGAGATTTATCTCGGGCTGGCCGAATTTGGCAGTGTCGGAGGCAATGATGAAATCGCACATCATCGCCAGTTCACAGCCGCCCCCGAGCGCGTAGCCCGAAACGGCGGCGATAATGGGTTTGCGCACGCGCATGATCGCATCGCTTTCCGGACCGAACAGGTCTTCGGAAAACACATCGACGAAGCCTTTTTCGCTCATCATCTTGATATCGGCGCCCGCGGCGAATGCCTTGTCGGAGCCGGTGAGGATGATGCAGCGCACCTTGTCATTCGCCTGTGCGTCCTTCAGGGCCGTGCAAAGCTCGGTCATGAGCTGGGCATTCAGCGCGTTCAGGGCGTCAGGGCGGTTGAGTTTGATGAGGGCGACGTGGTCTTCTATTTCGACGATGATCGTCTCATAGGCCATGAAATCTGCTTTCGCTTGTTTCTGTCAGGACGGATTCCTTACCACTGATCGCGCGTGGATCAACCTCATCTTTGGCATAATGTGCAATAGAAGCTGGATCGCCCCGATTGCACGATGCGGGTGATGGTGCCGCGACAACCTTCGGTGCGGCAGGGGTCGCCCTCGCGGTCGTAGACGTCGAAACTGTGTTGAAAATAACCAAGTTCGCCATCCGCCTGCCGGTAATCGCGCAGCGAAGAGCCGCCCGCCTCGATCGCGTCGCGGAGCACGTCGCGGATGATCGGAACCAGCGCTTCGGCGCGCGCCCGCGACAGATTGCGCGCCCGGCGTTTCGGGGAAACACGCGCCCGATAGAGCGCCTCGCAGACGTAGATATTGCCAAGACCCGCGACGATTCGCTGATCCAGAAGGGCGGATTTGATGGGTGTGTTGCGTCCTGAAAGGGCCTCGGCGAGGTAGCGTTCATCGAACTGGTTCCCCAAGGGTTCCGGCCCGATTTTGGCCAGCAAGGGGTGGCTATCGGCGGTGGGCGTGGCGATCAGATCCATCGCGCCGAAGCGACGCGGATCGTTGAAGGTGACGCGCGCGCCATTGTCCATGTGAAAGACGACGTGATCGTGTTTCGCGGGTGCAGGGTGTTCATGGTGGAACGCGCCCAGAGGATCGCCCGAAACGGTCATCCGGCCCGACATGCCCAGATGAATGAGCAGCGTTTCCCCCGAGGAGAGATCGGCGAGGATGTATTTCGACCGCCGGCGCAGCGACAGAACGGTCTTTCCGGTCAGGCGGGTGGCCATATCGACGGGCAGCGGCCAGCGCAGATCGGGGCGATTCACATCGGCGCGGGCGATCACGGCGCCCTCCATCACGGGGGCAAGGCCGCGGCGGACTGTCTCGACCTCGGGCAATTCAGGCATGGTATGGACCTTCTGCGAAAGGGGCGCATTGTATCCACCCCCGGGCGCCCTATAAGAAGGTCGTGACGAATGAACGGCAAGGCCCGGACACGAGAATGAACGAGAAAACCACCCATTTCGGATTCGAGGATGTGCCCGAAAGCGAGAAGGCGGGCCGCGTGCGGGGCGTTTTCGGCTCGGTCGCGTCGAAATACGATGTGATGAACGATGCGATGTCCTTTGGCATCCACCGCATCTGGAAGGATGCGATGATGGACTGGCTGGCGCCGCGTCCCGGCCAGAGGCTGCTGGATGTGGCGGGCGGCACCGGCGATATCAGCTTTCGGTTTCTCAAGCGTGCGGGGTCGGGCCATGCCACGGTTCTGGACCTGACCGAACCGATGCTGGTGGAAGGCCGCAAACGGGCAGAAGCCGCGCAGATGGAGGACAGGCTGGATTGGATCGTGGGCGATGCGATGGCCCTGCCCTTCGAGGACAACAGCTTTGACGTGTACACGATCAGCTTTGGCATCCGGAACGTCACCCGCCCGCAAGAGGCGCTGAACGAAGCGTTTCGCGTTCTCAAACCCGGCGGACGGCTGATGGTGCTGGAGTTCAGCCAGATTCCCAACGACCTGATGCAATGGGCCTATGACCTGTATTCCTTCAACATCATCCCGCGCATGGGGCAGATGATCGCCGGGGACAGGGACAGCTATCAGTATCTGGTCGAGTCGATTCGCAAGTTTCCGGATCAGGAGACCTTTCTCGAGATGGTCCGGGCGGCAGGGTTTGAAAACGCGAAATATCGCAACCTGAGCCTTGGCGTCGCCTGTCTGCATTCCGGCTGGAAGATCTGAATGAGAGGTCCGCACAATATCCTGCGGCTGATCGTGACCGGCGCCACACTGGAGCGCACGGGCGCGATGGCCAAGGTCATGGATGCGTTCGACGCCCCGCCGCTGGTGCGGGTGACGATGCGGGTGCTGGCCTGGCCGTTTCAGTGGTTGGGCTATCGCGGTGATCCGTCCGTGCCACCGGCGACACGGGCGCTGACCGCCCTTGGACCGGCCTATATCAAGTTTGGCCAGATCCTGTCGACGCGTCCCGATCTGGTGGGCGACGAATTGGCGACGCAATTGCGCGTGTTGCAGGACAAGCTGCCGCCGTTTTCGGTGACCGAGGCCAAACGGCAGGTGGCCGAACAACTGGGCCAGCCCGTAGAGACGGTGTTCGACAATTTCAGCGAGCCGGTGGCCGCGGCGTCGATTGCGCAGGTCCACCGCGCCGAACTGCGCGGCACGGGCGAGGTGGTGGCGGTCAAGGTGTTGCGCCCAGGGATCGAACGGGCGTTCCGCCGCGATATCGACGCGTTCTATTTCGCCGCGCGCACGATCGAATTTCTGTCGCCCGGATCGCGGCGCTTGCGGCCAACCGACGTGATCGCGCATTTCGAAGGCGTGGTCATGGGTGAACTGGATTTGCGGCTGGAAGCGGCCTCAGCGGGTGAATTCGCAGCCAACACGTCCAATGATGCGGGATTTGACCTGCCGGCGATCAAATGGCCACTGTCGGGCCGCCGCGTCATGACGATGACTTGGGCCGACGGCCTGCCCCTGGGCGACAATGCGGCGCTGGATGCGGCAGGACATAACCGCGAAGAGCTTGGCGAACGCGTGCTGCAACTGTTCCTGAGCCATGCGCTGCGAGATGGGTATTTTCACGCCGACATGCATCAGGGCAACCTCAAGGTGGCGCCCTCGGGGGATATTCTTGCCTATGATTTCGGGATCATGGGCCATATCGACGAATATACCCGCAAGGTCTATGCCGAGATCCTGTATGGTTTCATCAGGCGGGATTATCGCCGGGTGGCCGAGGTGCATTTCGAAGCCGGGTATGTGCCTGCGGACCGGGATGTGGATGCTTTTGCACGGGCGCTGCGTGCTGTGGGCGAGCCGATCTTCGGCATGGATGCCAGCCAGATTTCGATGGGCAAGCTGCTGAGTTACCTGTTCGAAGTGACCGAGAGGTTCGGCATGGAAACCCGAACCGAGCTGATTTTGCTGCAACGCACGATGGTCGTGGTTGAAGGCGTCGCCCGGTCGCTGAGCCCGCAGATCAACATATGGCAGGTCGCCCGCCCGGTTGTCGAAGATTACATTCGCAAGAATATCGGACCGCGCGCGGCGGCAAGGGATCTGCAAAAGACGCTGGCGGTTCTGATGCGTTACGGCCCGCGCCTACCGGGGATCGTGGAAAACGCGCTGATCCGAAGCTCGGCGCCCAACGCGCCGCCGCCGCCCCCCAGCCGTCTGGTGCCGGCCTTGTGGGCGGCGGGCGGTGCCGTGACGGGAATCGCTGCAAGTCTTGCTGCGTTCTGGTTGATCTGACGGCGGGACATGCCGCCTATTCGTTTCAAGGTGCTGGATCAGGCCCGTCATCGGCGCGGCGGCGCCTTGGTCACACGCGCTGAGACTGTCTGAGGGCGGATTCTTCGGCGCGCACGGCATGGCGGGCCGCCGAATCGCCGTGCTCATGCCGCCAGAGGCAATAGGCCAACATCCGCCAGTGATACCAGGGCGCCAAGGCCCGGTAGTGCGCAACGGTCTGCTGACAGGGGTAGCTGGCCAGAAAGGCGGCACGTTCCGTAGGGCCAAGAGGCGCTGCCCCGCGCAACAAATGCATGGCCGGGGACAGGAACAGGGCAAGATCGTGGCTGGGATCACCCGAAGCGGCGCAGCCCAGGCCAGCCCAACGAAAGCCGGTTTCCGTTACGATCATGGCGTCGGGCACCGGATCGCCATGAAGAAAGACCGGGCGCTGCAACGGCGGCACATGACCCTGGGGTGCAAGGTTGCGGGCCGCAGTTGCAGCGGGCGATGTGCAGTCCGACAGGATCGTGACGGTCTGGTCAGCCAGTGCGGCGCTACCATCAGGGGCTGGGCAAAGCCCGGAGGGACGGGCGATCGCGTGCAGCTTGTGCAGGGCGCGGGCCACAAGATAAGCGCCCTGCCGCTGCGGCGCGCCGGGCACATCGTCATGCACAAGACAGGCGCCTGACGGCGTGGGCCCTTGGAACAACAGGCGGGGCGCCAGACGGTGCTTCGCCAGATGCGTGAGCATCGCCGCGTCAAGGGCGGGATCATCGGCAAACAGCGGATCGGGTCTTGCGGCGGAATAGAGCTTGACCGTCACCGAAGGCGCACCGATGCGATCCACACGCCAAAGGCGCATGCCCCGACGATCCGGCAGCGGTGTCCAGTCATCCTCGGGCGCAAGCACGCAGTGATGCAGCAGCTCTGCCGTCAGCGCTTCGGGGGGTGTCGTCAGGGTGGATATCATCGGCCAAGCGGCATCCGCAGTTGAGCATCGGAACACCGGACGCTAGGGCAGCGCGCCTTCAGGGGCAAGGGGCGGTCAGGTATCGGGACGACGCAAACCGAGGATGCTTTCGGCGGCCACCTCCTGCCCGGCGTCAAGGACAAGGGTGATGGCCCCCGAATCGTTGCGCGCCTCGACGATGCGGCCATGCACCTGCACGGGGGTTTCCCCAAGGCTTTCGCCGTTGGAGAAGGAGTCGACCGACAGGTCATATCGCCCTGACGGCAGCGGCGTGCCATCCGGCCCGACACCCGCCCATTGCACGGTGCCGCCCTGCGCCGCCACATCACTGCGCTGCACGATGGTGCCCGTGCTATCGCGCGCGACGATCTGGGCAACATCGGCAAAAGGCGCTGGCGCAAGCGTGAGGGTGACCGGCGCGCCATCGAACTGAACAGGCACTGTTGCGCGCGCCTCCATACCGACCCAGCCAGACAGCTGCGACATGCCCATGGCCCCCATCCGGTCGCCCAGTGTTTCGAGCAGATCATTGGTGCGAACCTGCTGTTCCACCGTCGAAAAGGTCGCAAGTTGCACCGCGAAATCAGAGGATTCGACTGGGTTCAGGGGGTCCTGATTGCGCATCTGCGCGGTCAACATTTTCAAGAACGTCTCAAAATCCGCGCTGAGCGCAGGTTGTGGGGTTGCCGTGGAAGCAGGGCTTGCCACCGGGGTCAGAGGGACAGGCGCCTTCGGTGCGGATGGCAGGACGGGAGCTGTGATCGGTTCCATTTCAAGCCTTTCTAGAGTCTGATATCAACGCGGTCGGTTGTGATATGGGCAAGTGGCGGCGCAGCGGCGTCATCGTCTGGCGCGCCGCTGGCGACGTCGTCACCAAGCATCGGGCCGCCAGCGCGGCCCCCTTGCCCGGATCGCTGCGGCGTCTGGCCAAAATTGAACTCGGCCCGGCCATAGCCAAGGCCAAGGAAATCCTGCGCGAGCGTGTCCACATTGCGACGCATGAGATCGAGGGTTTCCGGCCGTTCGGCAACGATTGTCACCACGATACCGGCATCGCCGGGGGTCAGGCTGATGCGGACGCGGCCCAATTCGGCCGGATTAAGGGTCAGCTCCAGATTTTTCTCTGTCGGTCCACGCTGTATGGTCGCCAAAAGCTGCGCGGAGACATGGCGCGGCAGTTCGGGGCGGTGCAGGATGTCTTGCAGACCCCGCGATGGGCTGGTTCCTTCGGCAGCAGGCCGGAATTCGGGGTTTTCGGCGGGATCAGAGACGAATATCTGACTGTCGATCGTGATCTCAGGGGGGAATGCAGGCACAGTCTGAACCGGTGGGGCAGCCGGGATCATTACCGGAGGCGCGTATAACGATGGGTGCGACGCGGGCTGCAGAGAGGCGGAGGCAAAGGTTGGCGGAGCGACATCAGGCACCGGACGACGATCTGTGAGCGCCAAGGTCTCTGGCTCGGGTGACGTGGCGGGCGTTTGAGGACTTGGGGCTTTGGCTTGCATCGGTTGAGATAGCATGGGGCGCGCAACTATTTGAGCGGGTGCTGATGCAGGCACCGAATGGGGCGCGTCAGTCTGAGCGGCCCCACCTTTGTGCACGGCAACCGGCATGTCCTGCCATGACGCGATATCCGGCGAAGGGCCGGGTCCAGATGCGATAGCGCTCTGATGTGTACCCGGTTGCGCCCTCTGGTGATCCGGGACCAAGGCGTGATCGAGGACATCCGGGGGCACCGATGCTCGCACTGGCATGGCCGCCGGTTCCGGATTGGCAGGCAGAGCCAAGGTATCGGCGCTTGGCACGGGGCCGCCTGTGGCAAGCGGCGCGGCAATCGTTTGGCGCAAATTGGGAGGGGTTGGCCATGCTGCGGGCCATGATTCCGGTCGGATTTTCGGTGATGGAGCGACCTGCAAGGGCGTAATCGAAGGCGCACTATCGGAGGTGGGCTGAAGCGGCGCGGCGGTCACGGATGGGGGGGCCGCAAGTGTCTGCGCATGGGTTTTCAGAGGCTCTGCCTGACTCGGGTCAGCCTGATGTGGGTTGGCGGGATGTGGGTTGACATGTTGTGGGTCGGCCAGATGTGGGTTGGGCTGATGTGGGTTGGCGGGACGGGTTTCTGCAACAGACGGTTCGTTGAACGCGCTGCTTTGACCAGATGGATCAACCGGGACAACCGGACCGATCGGCGCCGTTACGGTGGTTTTGTCCCACAAGATCGGGTTTTCTGACGCTGCAGATACCGGTCCCCGTTGATCCAGGTCGGGCTGCAACAGGGCCGGTTTCGGCATTGCCGAGACAAGCACGGGATCCCGATCAATCGCCGGATCGTCGGTATCCTCTGCTTGATCAATCGGATGACCGCCCGCTTGATCACCCATCAGCGTCTGTGCGGCCAAATCGGGCACGTCCGGTTCCAGCACACTTGCCTGATCAGGTTCTGACGAGGGCAGGTCGGGTATGTCGGGGGTCGCGGCTTCGATGTCATCCTCTGTCGAAAATGTAGCCACAAAGCCCGACGCGACGGCAAAGATACTTTGAAAACTGGATTGAGAGGCAGCCCCTTGCAGGTGTGTCCCCGCCGCGAGGCGAGACATTGGGCGCGGCGCGGCGTCGGGCAGTATGCCGGTGTCAGGTAGAATCATCACAATCTCCGGGATTTCTTCCACAGGGTTCGTGAACAATGACATCCGCCGGTTACCAGTTCTTTACCAGATTGGGGTGAAATGGACCGTAGTATGTTCAATTTGAGGTGAAACAGTGACTGATATTGTATCGAATCCTTTGTCCATTCCCCTGCCCGCTGCCGCAGCACATACGAGCAGGGCCCTGGACGCGGCACAAAAGCTCGAGGCGAGTTTTCTGGCTGAAATGCTGAAATCAACCGGGTTGGGCGAACAGGAAAACAGCCTGTCCGGCGGCCATGGGGAGGATCATTTCGCGTCCTTCCACCGGCAGGCGATCGCAGACCAAATGGTGAAAAGCGGAGGCATTGGCCTGACCGAAACGTTCTATCGTGCAATCATGGAGGCCCAAAATGACACCGAATGACACTCAATCGCTGATCGACCGGCTGGATGACCTTCTGGAGACTGAACGCCGCGCATTGCTTGCCGGGGATCTTGAGAAAATCGGCCCGATCCTCACACGCAAGGAGCAGCTGATCGATAGATTCAATGCGCATGAAATCGACCGCGACCCGAACCTTGCCGCCGTTCAGCAAAAACTCGTGCGCAATCAGGAACTTCTGGACGGCGCTCTTGAAGGTATTCGAAAGGTCGCGGCACGGATGGCTGCGATGCGCCGCGTGCGGCAATCGCTGGATACATATGACGAAAGTGGCAAACGGCAGACGATCAACGGCGTCGTGCTGCGCAAGATCGAAAAACGAGCCTGAGCAAATTTCATCAAATGCGGGTGATATCAAAGGGCTGACTTAGCACTCCCTTAGCAATTGGCAGCGATGTTGACAGGGCAGCCGGAAGCGGTTGGCGCGGCTTCGGGAGGTGACCCGGTCGCCGCATACGTCAGAACGACGCTGAGGCCGTCTCCTGGTGGGGGCGGGACGTAAAACTGGTGCAAAGCACCGCAGGCTAAAGGAAAAAGCTATGTCCAGCATTCTGACCAACAACAGCGCCATGGTCGCGCTGCAAACGCTGCAATCCGTCAACAAGAACCTGGCCAAAACCCAGAACATGATCTCGACCGGCAAGGAAATTGGCCAGGCCAAGGATAACTCGGCCATCTGGGCCATTTCCAAGGTAATGGAATCCGATGTCAGCGGCTTCAAGGCCGTGAAGGATTCCCTGGCCTTGGGGGAATCGACCGTCGCGGTGGCTGCGGCAGGTGCAGAGCAGATCGTGAACCTGCTCAACGACATGAAGGAGCGGGTGGTTGCCGCGACCGGCAGCAACGTCGACCATGACAAGCTGACGGCGGATGTCAACGCGCTGAAGGAACAGATCGGTGCGATCATCCGTGGATCGCAGTTCAACGGGACGAACCTTCTGGATACGGCGGGTGGTGACATCGATGTCCTGGCGTCTATCAACCGGGATGGTGCGGGCGGCATCTCAAACCTGTCGATCACGGTGGAATCGGTCGATTTTCAGGCTGGTCTACTGGGTGGTGGCACCGCGGTGACCGATGTAGAAGATCCGATTATGGCGGCGAACATTCTTGGTGATATCGTCGTCACTGGCGCGGCGGCAGCAGATACCTCGCTCACCGCACTCGAAACGCATATCCAAACGGCCATCGATGGCGCGGCAGCATTGGGTGCGTCCGCCAAGCGACTTTCCGACCAATCGGAATTCGTCAGCAAGGTCTCGGATGCAATGGTGTCCGGTATGGGTGCAATGGTCGACACCAACATGGAAGAGGCGTCTGCACGCCTGCAGGCGCTTCAGGTGCAGCAGCAGTTGGCAACCCAGTCGCTGACCATCGCCAACCAAGCGCCGCAGGCGATCCTGCAGCTCTTCCGGTGATCCAGGCAGGGGCGCCTTTGACGGGCGCCCCTGACGCCACCTCCTGACAGTCGCATTTTCGGAAGGACATAGTGTGAACGCCATGCAAAGGGCGCAAACCGCCTACGGTCATCATGCCCGCGCCACCAACACGCCAAGAGATACGGAATACGATGCCTTTGCCCGCGTCACGCGGCGATTGACCGCAGCGGCAAAGACCAAGGACAACGTTCCAGAACTTGCCGCCGCCTTATATGAAAACCGGAGGCTCTGGATGATCCTTGCCTCGGATGTGGCGTTAAATAGCAATCCGTTGCCGAGCGATCTGAAAGCCCGGTTGATCTATCTTGCCGAATTCACCGAGGTCCATGGCCGCAAGGTGTTGTCCGGCACGGCCAGCGCCGACCCCCTGATCGAGATCAACACCGCCATCATGCACGGCCTGCAAGACAGGAGACCCACGCCATGAGCGGTCTTGTTCTCAAGCTGAGCCCTCGGGAGAGATTGCTGATCAACGGCGCCGTGATCGAGAATGGTGACCGGCGCACGCGCCTGTCGATCCTGACTGCGAACGCCAATATCCTGCGCCTGAGGGATGCGATTCATCCCGAAGAGGCGCGGACACCGGTACGGCGTGTCTGCTATGCGGCACAATTGCTGCTTTCAGGGGATATCGAACCCGAAATTGCGCGCAGACAGCTGCTCCACCAGATAGAAGCTCTTAGTCAGGCCCTGACAGATCCGGACAGCCGCACACAGCTGGCGCGGGCGACGGACACTCTGCTCGAGGGGGAGTATTATCAGTGCCTCAAGTCTCTCAGGGCGTTGCTGCCCCGCGAGGAACGACTGTTGGCGCATGGTTCGACATGACCTTTCAGCCGATTGTTCCAAGCGGTGGACTGGGTGGCTGGGTTTTCCTCAACGCCACAATGGACGCGCAGCGCAAGGCGTTCGATGCCGGGCCAAGGATAAGCAGCGATACCGCTTATTTCGAAGCGCGGATTGGCGACATCAGCACGGCGGAGGAGTTGGTGAGCGACCGCCGTCTGCTGCGGGTCGCGCTTGGTGCATTCGGGCTGCAGGACGATATCAACAGCCGTTTTCTGATCCGGAAAGTGCTGGAAGGCGGTACGGCAGACCGCGATGCGCTAGCCAATCGCCTGACAGACGAACGTTACAAGGATCTGGCTGATGCGTTCGGCTTTGGCGCCGCAAGCGGACCCAGGACGCAAAGCACCGGCTTTGGACAGGAGATCACGGACCTGTTCCGCCGGCGATCCTTTGAGAATGCGGTTGGTGATAGCGATCAGGGCCTGAGGCTGGCGCTTAACGCGCAACGCGAACTTGCCATTCTGGCCAATGACCCGGGACAGGGTGATACAGGATGGTTACGGATCATGGGGACCCCTCCGCTGCGCAAGGTTTTCGAGACGGCGCTTGGCCTGCCTGACGGGTTTGCGCAATTGGATCTGGACAGGCAGGTGGATGAATTGAAGACGCGTTCAGCCGATCGGCTGGGCATAACAGACCTGCGCCAACTTACGGACGAGGGCGCGCGCGACAAACTGGTGGAACGGTTTCTGCTTCAGGATCAGATCAGAGGCATAACGGTCCAAAGTTCCAGCGCTATTGCGCTCACGCTGTTGCAGGCCATCCAGCCCCTGCGCTGACAGGTTGTGCCGGCAATATCCCGGCTTTCGACAGACGCCTCCAAAACGATGTTAACGACACGTCGTCAGCCCGATCCGTCAAGTGCCACTTGCACGCGTGACCCGCCTTTTCCTGGGATGCCGCTCTTGGTCCCCACCCGCGCGACAGAAGCGGTTGTAGACCTGGGCGACCCTGCACGACGCAAAATCAGACGCAATCTATCGAAACTATTTTGCGTTGAAACAGACTCTATTTCAGCGAGAAACGCATCCAGTTCAGGCCAGACGCGGATTGCCTGATCGAGTTCTGGATCGCTGCCCTCGCTATAAAGACCGGCCCGCACCATCGTTTCGGATCTCGCATAAGCACCCAAGAGAGCGCGCGCCCGGAGGATGGTCTGATTTTCGTCATCGGTTGCCGCCTGTGGCAAGCTGCGCGAGACAGATCGCAGCAGATCGATCGCAGGATAACGCCCACGTTCGGCAATCTGCCTGTCAAGGACCACATGCCCATCAAGAACCCCGCGCAGGATGTCGGCCACCGGTTCATCCAGATCCGACCCTGCCACCAGCACACTGAACAGCGCAGTGATATCACCTGATCCGTTGGCACCCGGGCCGGCGCGTTCGCAAAGGGACATGATCATATGACTGGTGGACGCAGGAAATCCACGCAAGGCCGGCAATTCGCCCGACGCAATCGCCACTTCCCGATGGGCTTCCGCAAAGCGGGTGATGGAATCGAACATCAAGAGAACCTGATGGCCTGCATCGCGAAAATGCTCGGCCACGGCCATCGCTGTCCAGGCACAGCGACGTCGTGCCAACGGCGACTGATCCGACGTTGCCGCCACCACGACGGAACGTTCCATGCCTTCAGGCCCAAGACCGGTTTCGATGAAATGACGCAATTCCCGGCCCCGTTCGCCAATCAGCGCAAAGACCACAACATCGGCCTCCATGTTGCGGCCAAGCGTCGCCAGAAGGTTGGATTTACCCACGCCGGACCCTGCAAACAGTCCCAACCTCTGGCCACGCACAACAGGCAAGAACGTGTTGAACGCCGCCATGCCGGTTTCAAGCCGCGGGCCAAAGCCCCGACGACAGGCCGCTGGCGGCGGATCGGCGCGCAAGGCACGACCGAATTCTCCTTTGGGCAGAGGCTGACCATCCATCGGCTGTCCAAACGGATCGAAAATCCGACCGATCCATCGGTCACACGGGCGGATCAGGTTCGAATCAGCAAGCCATGCCCGAGCACCGATGGACACACCGTCCGGGGGATTATCGGGCATCACATCGGCCAAATCACCATTGAGTTGCAGCACCTCTCCGCCGAGAGCAGCAGTGCCCTTGCGGTCAATTTCAACACGATCCCCGATTGTTGCCACCCGGGAAAGACCCGTGATTCTAATGAGATGGCTTTGAATGGCGCTAATACGGCCAACATGGCGTACCCGCCGCATCCCAGCGATTTCGGAGGTCAGGGCCAATAGGGGTTTTTCGGTCATCGTGCGCTCCTGCAATTGTCTGAAAACAATTTCTAAAGGAATCACGGTTAAGCCTTGGTTGAAGCCAATCGAGGGAGAAGCCCCGATGTTCCAGAACCTAGACGTTTTCAGATTGTCACACGCGATGGCCGTTCATGCCGGCACGCGTCAGGCCGTTGTCGCGCAAAATCTCGCGAATGCCGACACGCCGGGCTATGAGGCCCGCGATGTCGCCCCGTTCAACACCTTGATCGACACGCATGCGCAGCAATTCACGATAAAAGCCACGCGCGCCGCGCATCTCAACGCGCCCATGGGACCGCTGCAGATCGACGTATCACCGCGCGATGGCGCGCAGGCCGATCCCAATGGCAACTCGGTCTCTCTGGAAGCCGAGATGCTGCATGCGGTCGATGTCAAACGTCAGCATGACCGCGCAGTCGCCATATACAAATCCGCCCTGGGCGTGCTGCGCACCGCCGTGAGCGTCAGATAAGGAGCACATCAATGACCGGTTTTTCCGAGTCTCTTTCCGTTTCGGCCAGCGGGCTTAAGGCACAGGCGCAGCGCCTGCGGCATGTGTCAGAAAATATCGCCAATGCCGACACGCCTGGCTATCGGCGCAAAGTGGTATCGTTCGAGGCCCAATTCGGTGCGCTGGACGCCGCGCGCCACGTTGAAACCGGGCGGGTGCGACTGGACCGCAGCGACCTTTCAAGAATTTACGAGCCGGGCCATCCGATGGCCGACGAGACCGGGCATTTCGAAGGCTCGAACGTTCAGCTTGTGATCGAGATAGCTGACGCGCGCGAAGCGCAGCGCAGTTACGAGGCGAACCTGAAGATGTTCGATCAGGCGCGGCAGATGTCGTCCAGCCTGATGGAACTGTTGCGCCGCTAACACCAAAGAAGGAGATCCAGAATGGATGTGAATTCCCTTACCGCTGTTCAGAAATATGCAGCTTCCCGCCCCGCGACTGAGCCAAAGGCCGGCGCGGGCGGGCCGGGTGAGACCTTTATGGGGCTTGCACGGGATTTCGCCGCAACCCTGCATGATGGAGAAACCACAGCCAAGGCTGCGATGACCGGCGGCGCCGATCCGCATGCTCTGGTGCAGGCGCTGGCTCAAACGGAGCTGGCTGTGGAAACCGCAGTCACCGTGAGAAACAGGGTCGTCGAAGCCTATCAGGAAATCCTGCGCATGCCGGTCTGAGCGATGCTGGACGAGGTCGTCTTTTTCGACACGATGCGGGAAGGGCTTTGGGTCTCGCTCATCATCTCGGTTCCGATCCTGACCGTGGCACTTCTTGCCGGGTTGTTTGTCGGACTGTTTCAGGCGCTCACCTCGATCCAGGAGCTGACCCTGACTTTCGTGCCCAAGCTGGGCGCGATCGTTCTCGTGTTCTGGCTGTCCATGGGTTTCATGACGCAAACGCTGGTCTCGTTCTTTCAGGACAGGATCATCCCAATGATTACAGGAGGGTAGATTGGAAAATACCGGATATACGACCCTGACCCGGCAATCCGGCCTGCTGCGCGAAATGCAGGTGATCGCCAACAATATCGCGAATGCAGGGACCACCGGGTACCGGGCAGAAGGGCTGATCTTTGCCGAATATGTGCAGAGGATCGAAAATGGTCCGTCGATTTCGATGGCGACCCCGTCGGCACGCAGCATTTCGAGCCTGCAGGGGAGCCTGCAACCGACAGGTGGCACCTTGGATTTCGCCATAGAAGGCGCCGGGTTCTTCCTGATCGAAGCCGCCGAAGGAAACAGGCTGACCCGCGCGGGCAGTTTCTCGCTTTCGGCCGCCGGAGAAATGGTCACGCATGACGGGCATCGGGTTTTGGATGCCGGTGGGGCGCCGGTTTTCGTGCCGCCGAATGCAACCGATATGCGGATTGCAGCCGATGGAACCATAAGCGCCGAAGGCCGGTTGATTGGCCAGATCGGGCTTGTCAGGCCGCTGGATCCCAATGATCTGATCCGCGAAGGGGGAACCCTGTTCCGCACCGATAGCGGGACCGAACCGGTCCAAGACGGGCGCATCCTGCAAGGGTTTCTGGAGGGGGCGAATGTCGATCCGATTTCGCAAGTCGCCCGCATGGTCGAGGTGCAGCGCGCCTATGAGTTTGGGCAGAACTTTCTGGAAAACGAAAACAACCGAATACGCGAAACCCTGAAGACAATGATCCGTTGAGCATGAGGAGAACACCATGCGCGCCTTGAAGATCGCCGCCACGGGTATGGCAGCCCAACAACTGCGGGTGGAAACCATCTCGAACAACCTCGCGAACATGTCGACCACCGGCTACAACACACGTCGGGCCGAATTTTCAGACCTGCATTACCAGCAGATGGCCAGGCCCGGCACCGTGAACGCCTCGGATGGATCCGTCCTGCCGACCGGTGTGCAACTGGGTCTGGGGGTGCGCCCGGCTGCGGTGTCGATTCATCTGGCCCAAGGCTCGCTATCCGCGACCAATGGCGATCTGGACCTGGCGATCGACGGCAATGGGTATCTGGAAGTCAGGCTGCCATCGGGCCAATCGGCCTATACGCGCGACGGGGCGCTGAAACGCTCGGCAGACGGGCTGATCGTAACATCGGATGGCTTCCCGGTCGTCCCCGAGATCACCATACCCACCGACGCCCGCAGCATTTCCATCAACGCGGCCGGCGAGGTATTCGCCTACTTCGCGGAAACCGCCGAAGCACAGCAAATCGGGGACATTACCCTGGCGGGCTTTACCAATCCGAAGGGACTTGAGGCGGCGGGTAACAATCTGTTTCTGGAAACCGAGGCGTCGGGACCATCCCTTGTGGCAACACCCGGACAGGACGGGCTTGGCACGCTACGGCAGGGGTATCTGGAGGACAGTTCCGTCGATCCGGTGCGCGAGGTGACGGAATTGATCGAGGCGCAGCGCGGTTATGAGTTGAACGCCAAGGTAATTTCCGCTGCAGATCAGATGCTTGGCGCTACGGCGCAGGTCAGATGATGATCCGGCTGAGCCTACTTCTGCTTCTGGCTGCCGGGCCTGCGGCCGCCGAAATCCTTGTTGCGGCGCGCACCATCCGACCGCAGGAGATCATTACACCCCGAGATATAGGGGTGCAGGCAGGCGAAATTGCAGGCGTGGCCAGCCACCCGGATCAAGTTGTCGGGCAGGAAGCCCGCGTCGCACTTTATGTGGGCCGGCCAATCCGCCTTGCCGATATCGGAGAACCCGCCGTGGTCGAGCGCAACCAGATCGTTTCCCTGATCTTCGAGCGCAGCGGCCTTCAGATCGCCACCGATGGACGCGCGTTGGATCGTGCCGGCGTGGGCGAGGTGGTTCGGGTCATGAACATGTCGTCACGCACCACCGTTTCGGGCGAGGTTTTGGCAGATGGCCGCATCCGCGTCATGCACTAAAGAAAATGGTTTCACATCATGAAAAACAGTCTCTGTTTCAGCTTGATCCTTATGCTTGGCGCCTGCGCGCGATCAGATCACCTTGGCCGGGCACCCACCTTTACGCCAACCAAGAACGCGGTTGAGCATAGTGCGATGCTGGTCCCCGGTTTGCCCATGACCCACGAGCCTCAGCGGCTGGTCGATCAGGCGTCTTTGTGGCGCGCGGGCCGGACATCGCTGCTTGGGGACAGGCGCGCCTTGCAAAAAGGCGATATCCTGACCGTGCGGATCGAGATCGACGAGGAGGCGCAAATCTCAAATTCGACCTCACGGTCGCGCAGCGGATCGGAAAGCCTGGGGATTCCGCAGCTTTTGGGGCTGCCGCAACGGCTGAACGAAAGACTTCCCGAGGGCGCCAGCATGGCGGATGCGGTGTCGCTAAATTCCAACAGCCAATCGGATGGGGACGGTTCGGTCAGCCGCCGCGAGGAACTGACGTTGCGGCTTGCCGCCACCGTGATGGAGGTTCTGCCAAACGGTGTGTTGGCGATCCAAGGATCACAGGAAGTGCGCGTGAACTTCGAGCTGCGGGAGTTGCTGGTGACCGGATATGTCCGACCCGAAGACATCTCGCGGCAGAATGAAATCACATATGACAAGATCGCAGCGGCCCGCATTTCTTATGGCGGACGCGGACAGATCAGCGACATGCAGCAGCCCCGCTACGGGCAACAGGTGCTGGACATGTTTTTGCCCTTCTAGGAGAGTCCGATGATGAAAGTGTTGCTTCCTGTCGTTCTTGCGGCGATCGGCATTTCCGGCGGTGTGGGGGCCGGATACATCATGCGGCCCGATCCCCTGGAAACTGTCGAGATCAATCCTTGTGGTGACACAGGGTCGGAAACAGAAACCGTCGCGACCGCCCAAAATGAGCCGGTCGAGCCCGATCCGGCAGCTGCGGAATATGTGAAGTTGAACAATCAGTTCGTGGTGCCGGTGGTCAGCGCTGAAAGAATCGACGCGCTGGTCGTTCTGGCGTTGAGCGTCGAAGTCGCGGTGGGCCAGTCCTCTCTTGTCTATGAAACCGAGCCGAAACTGCGGGACGCGTTTCTACAGGTCTTGTTCGATCATGCGAATATGGGCGGCTTTGCCGGTGAGTTCACCAGCGCCAACAACATGGATGTTCTGCGCATGTCGCTGACCGAAGTCGCACAATCCATTATCGGGATGGCGGCCAAAGGCATACTCATCACCGATATCGGCCGTCAGGACATCTGATCCGGTCGCCCCTGTCGCAGCAAGGTCTGCTGGCATAATATCAGGCTCTGTTCTTGCTCATTCAGGGTTTTTCGATGCGCGCTGGCGGTTGTTTTCGTCCACTGCTCAAGAAGGCTTTCAGCCGCGATCTTGCGTCCATGCGCATTGCGCATCGCAGCGATCATCGCGCTTTTTCGCACGAGAACCATGGCCAGGCGCCCCTGAAGGTCGGCGCGCATCCGCCGGACCCAACCGTCCCAGAGCATATCGGCACCGATCTCTCGCACGCCTTGCGAAGACAGGCTGGCATTGGTGCGGGCCTGCGCGTTCAGGTCGGCAAGCGCGCTGCGCAATTGCGCCTCTTGGGCAAGAATTTGCTGCAATCGGGCCTGCTCGTTGCGGAAGACGGCATCGGTCAAGGCGGCCAGATCATACAGGGAGCGGTCCGTCATCCGCGCGCCCTTGCCTTATGGCGCATCGCCTCCGAGAAGCGGATTGCGGCTGCGACAGTCTGATACTGCTCGGGGTCGATTTCCATTCCGATGTCTGTCGTGGCATGGATGGCCCGCGCCGTGGGAGGATCGCTGCGCACGGGGACGCCGTGATCTTTCGCCACAGCACGAATCGCCAGAGCCACATGATCGACACCCTTGGCGACGCAGATCGGCGCAGAATTGGGCGCCCGGCTCCATTTCAGTGCAACGGCGTAATGCGTCGGGTTGACGATCACGACATCAGCACCGGGCACATCAGCCATCATCTGATCGCCGGCAATCCGGTTGGCTCGCTGACGGCGTTCGTTTTTCATATGCGGATCGCCTTCGTGCTGCTTGTGTTCGTCCTGCAGATCACGATGTGACATCCTGTGGCGACGCAGGTGATCGTACCGCTGCCAAAGATAGTCGACCCCCCCAATCGCAAGCGCCACACATAGCACAACCGCCATGAACTCGATCATCATACGGCTCAGTAACAGGCCGACGTTCCCGGGATCTCCATGCAGGGCACCAGCCATGTCCGACACTCTGCCCGACAGATAGATACCAAGCACAACTGAATAGAGAACCAATTTGGCAAAGCTCTTGGCAAATTCAAAAAGACCCGAAGGGCCATACTTGTTTTTCAAGTTCTGCATCGGATCGATGCGCGATAGCCGAGGCGACACTTTCGAGGGAGCGACAACAAACGCACGCTGCGCGATTACCGCCGTAAGTGCTGCAACCGCAGGGATCAAAAACCAGGCCATGGTACCCAGCCCAACTGCCACCAAAAGGCCCCCGACCGGGGCCGAGGCGCGGGTTCCAAAAAAATCCGCGATCAGCCTATCAGGTTGATCTAGCAGGACCATCATCGCGGTACTGACCTGTTGAATCGATGACTGACCCGCTGTCAGAGCTGCCAGAAGAATGCCGCCATAGGCGGCAGCCGTTGCAAGATCCGCTGACCGGACCAGTTCACCCTTTTTACGAGCCTCTTCCAATTTGTGCTGCGTCGGCTCGAGCGACTTTTCGGTGTCGTCATCCTGCGGAGACATCACGGGCCGCCAAACGGGTTGATCAAAAAGCCCTGCAGCGCAGTGATCCAAATCGTCAGGATCGTCGGCGCCAGCATAAGCAACAGGACAATACCCACCGCCGTGATCACTGGCGCACCGACAAAGACGACCATCATCTGCGGCATCGCCCTGTTGATGATGCCAAGCGTCAGATTATAGAGCACCGACACGATCAGAAACGGTGCCGCCAACGTGAACGCAAGGGCAAAGGCGCCCGCGACCTGGCGCACCCCCCAATCCGCAAGAGCACCTGTCCGAGGCAGATCACCCGCCGGAAACAAACCATAGCTGAGCACGATCATGCGGGCCGCCTGCACATGCAGCCCGGTCATCATGGCCAGGGCAAGCCCCCCAAGCACCAGAATATGCCCAATCGCAGGCAGCGGCGTGACACCCGCAGAGCCAAGGATCTGTGTAAGCGAGGTTGCTTGACCAGCAATCGTTCCGGCAGTCTGCAGGGCCAGCACAAACAAGCGGATCCCTATGCCCATCACAAGCCCGATCGCGGTTTCGCTCATGATAAGCGGAAACGGCGGTGCGGTGGCCCCTGACGTAGACAGAAATGGCACGATCACGGGTGTGATAATGACCGTAAAGGCCAGCGCCAGCGCCAGTTTGATGCGCACAGGCACCGTGCTTTCACCAAATCCGGGAAACAGCGATATCACCGGCCCCACACGCAGGAAAACAAGGACATGTGACCAGAGGATTTCTCTGGCAAAGGACAGGATGTGATCCGCATCATTCACGCGGCCGCCACCCCTACGAGCGATGGATTGGCCTCAAGCCCGACTTCTTCGAAGGACAAAACCGGGTTGGAAATCTTGCGCGCCGCCATCACCGTTCGAACGAAACGGCGCCGCGCGGTTGATGTCACGACAGCCGGATAAAGCCCACGGTCACCGGCCTTGGACAATTCAGCCGATATCGAATTGGTCAGCGCATTGAACATTTCCGGCGGCAGAGCGATGTCGATCTGGCCGCGATCACCTTCGATCTGATATGTGGCGAAGGTATCCTCCCATTCCGATGCAAGCTGAATCACCGGCAGAGTGCCATCCTGACGCTGAAGGGCTGACACCAGTTGAAATCCAAGACGCTGCCGGACATGTTCGCAGATCGACTCGGGCGTGGCATTTTTCTGTCGGGCCTCGGAAATCGCCTCGAGGATTAGCGGAATGTTCCGAATGGATACCTGTTCCGACAAAAGCAGGCGTAACACCGAATGCAGCAGGTCCGGCGCCACACGGTCAGGAATCATCTCGTCCAGCAAGCGCCGGTTGGCCTCGGATCTTGTGGCGTCGGACAAACGCGTCATCTCATCCAGCAGGCGGCGCATGGTCTTCATCGTCAACAAGCGGCTGAGGTTCTGGCGTATGGTTTCCAGAAGGTGGGTCGCCAGAACTTCGGCGGGTGCGACCAATGTGGTGCCTGCCAAAGCGCTGTCATTGCGGGCGGCAGGATCGATCCAGCGTGCAGGCGCGCCATAAACCGGCTCTTTCACCTGCTCTCCGGAGGGCAATTCGGCCGTGGACTTTGGGTCGAGTGCCAATATGCGGTCTGGTCGAAGCACGGCGCGGGCCTGCTCGACCCCCTGAATACGGATCACATACATGCCCGACGGCAAAGACGGATCGTCGGTCAGGCGAATTTCGGGCAGGATGAGCCCATAAACCTGCGCAACATGCCGACGCATGTTGCCAATCCGCACATCAAGGCCAGTGCCGGGGTCCAACACCATGTTCACAAGGTCTGCTGCAAATTCCACGTGGATGTCATCAAGATCCAGAACATCGCCAATCGACGGTTCGGACGGGATAGCACCGATACTAGAATGAATATCAGGCATCTCCGCACCTTCCGATTGGCGCGCGTAAAGCCAGGCAGCTGTCGCGCCAAGACCCAGGCCACCGAGGATGAAGGGTAGAAACGGCAGGCCCGGCACAAGCGCGAACATTGCCATAAGCACCGCAACTGTTGCGACGGCCGCGGGATAGCGGCCAATCTGATCGCCGATGGCCCGATCAGTCGAGCCTTGCGTGCCGCCCCGCGCCAGCAAAAGGGCCGAAGCGATCGAAATCACAACGGCGGGTATCTGCGTGACAAGGCCATCACCCACTGTCAGGATCGCATATGTCTCAAAGGCTGTGGCCAACGGCATGTCATGGACAACAGCCCCCATGATCAGGCCAACCACCAAATTCAGCAGTGTTATCAACAAGCCGGCGACCGCATCACCCTTGACGAATTTCGACGCCCCATCAAGCGATCCGAAAAAAGTGGTTTCCTGTTGCTCTCGCTCGCGTCTTTGCTTGGCTTCCTCGTGATCGATGGCGCCTGCAGACATGTCGCTGTCAATGGCAAGCTGCTTGCCGGGCATTCCGTCCAACGCGAAACGCGCGCCGACTTCGGCCATGCGGGCAGCGCCTTTGGTTATGACCATGAAGTTCACGATCAACAGCACGCCAAAAACCACAAGGCCGAGGAACACACTGCCCCCCATGATGAAGTTTGCAAATCCTTCGATCACCTCGCCCGCAGCATCGGTGCCCGTATGCCCCTGCCCGATGATAAGCTTGGTCGATGACACATTGAGCGATAGACGCAACATGAGCGAGGCAAGCAGGATCGTCGGAAACGCCGAGAAATCCAAAGGCCGCTCAATGAAAAGCGTGATGGTGAATATCAGGATTGCCAGTGCAAAAGAGGCGGCAAGCCCCACGTCCAGTACCCAAGCAGGCATCGGCAAGATCATCATGACGATGATCGCCATCAAAGCCAGTGCCAGCAGAACCGTCGGCTGAAACAACTTACCCACATCAGGAAGTGTCATTGCATCGCCTGCCTGGAAGGACCGATCAGCGCCACGGCTCTGCCAGTGTCGAGCGGGACCAGAGACCCCGGTGAGCGACGCATGTCGCCACTTTGTAGAAGGGGGAAACGATTTTGGGTCTTTTCGGCTGTATCTGTCTCACCGTGAGAGGCAGGCAGGGTTGCAGACTCGGCTGACACGGGCTGATCCGACAATGATGATCTGATCTTGTCGAACCGCGCACGATACCTTTCGGAAAACCTGGGAGTTCGGGAGTGATATTTGCCCGCCGCTTTCGACCAGTTCCCGGTTTCACCATAGAGAGATTTGAGAAATTGTGCGGCGTAACGGGCATTCATAAGCGGATCGAACATCTGATCAATCGAACTGAAGGCCTGTCCGTGCCACCGATAGTTGATCTGAAAACAGCCGACATCAAAACTTCGTGCACCGCGCTTGAAGTGCTGAAAGACATATGCGCGCGCTTCGTCTTCGGTGGCGAACCAGCGGCCCTTTCCCTCCATATTGACGGTCCAGGGCCATGGCTCCAGACGACCGTTTTTGGCGCGGCCGGTTTCGGTGCGCGTGATCGTGCGCAGCACCTCAAGCGGAACGCCGCTTTCTTGTGATGCGCGATAAGCGGCCTGGTCGCATATTTGCGGTGTCGATGCGATCGCCGTCGAAGGAGCCGCAAGAGACAGTGCAAAAAGAATTGCGGCTGCCAAATAGCTAAGCCTTCGGTGGGTGGGGTTCATTAAGTCAGCGGCCTTGCAAGGCCGCAAACACCGGGTCGCATCACATCGGGTCATTCCATGGGGCAAGGGTTTCATCCTCGAACAAGCGCGTTCTACGCCATTGGGTCCAGCTTAGGTCTGCAACCTTTACATTTGGTAAGCTGGGGAGGTTTCCATTCAGTTTTCGGTCAAAGCCGGGGGCTGTTTGGCGTCGAGAAGAGCAGAGACCGTGCGGCGCATCCTGTCGCTATTCTCAAGCAGTGCTCGGTTCCGTGCGAGGACGCCCTGATCAATCGCAAGGTCCGGTGTCGTGCCTTCCATCGTCATGAGGTTGGCCAGATCAGACACTTCAGCATTGGCGGACTCCCTAAGATCTGGCCAGTTTTCGGCCATCCACGCTTCGGTCAAAGCCTCGGCCTGCTGATCAGCTGACGCGTAATACTCACTGGCTGCTCCGTGTTCACCAACCATGCTGCGCGCCCGGGCGCGAAGGCTGTTTGCAGCCTTGTCTGTGCGGTTGAGCAGATCGACCTCCGCTTGGCGCGGACGGCCCAAGGCAAGCGCTGCGCGGGCGCGCAAAAGCTGTCTTTCCCGCTCGGCGGCGGCATCCGAAGCGGGGGCCGCGATCAGGCTGCGGGCAGGATCGGGAAACCCAAGCGACAACAACCTGTCGGCCAGTGCATTGGCACTTGTCGCCGACAGCGTCGAGGGCGGGCCAAGGTCACCCGCCAGAACATGGCGCAGAAACACGACATCATCCCCATGTTCTGTCAGCTGGCTTGCCAATATCGACCGTATTGCTGGCCGTTCGGGGGGCAGGAGCGCTTCCAGCGTCTGCAAATTTTCGAAGGCCTCATCAAAAGCATGAGACGCCGACAAGGCCGCAACCTGTGCCCAAGCCAGATCACCGGCCAAAGGGCTATCACGATTTTCCGTGGCATAGGCGGTTACAAGCTGCGCTGTCTCAAACGAAAGGGTTTGCCCCGTATCGATATGCGTTTCGACAATTCTTATCAGCGCATCCGCAGAGGGTTCCGAATTGCTTTCGGCGACTTCCGCCAATATTGCCTGAGCGGCCTCGTCCAAGCCCGACGCAAGATTCAGCTCGGCACGCGCAAGCCGAGCGGGTGGCGGTACAGGAAGTGGCCCGCGTTCGATCATCGACAGGATTTTCTGTGCCGAGTCCTGATCTTCGGCGCGGGTGAAGCGCAGTGCCAGCCCTGAACCCAGGTAGACGCGCAAGTGATATGGCATTGACGCAAAAGCCAGAAGGATCGCGTCCTTGTCGATGGGCTGATCCATTGGCAGGTTTGGAACGGCGAGTGCCGACCAAAGAGCCGCCGCGCCAGGACAGCTGATCTGATCGGACAGAAGATTGGGCGCCGGTACGGAGCCACGGTCCAGTATCGTTGCGAGATCACGCAATAGGAGGGCGTCGGGCGACGTGATCTGGCTGGTATTCAGGACGGCAATCGCTTCGGCGCCAAAGCCGAAATGAATATAGACGCGCGCCAGATCGAGAGCTGCATTCGGGTTTATTTTATCCGTCTCACTGGTCAAATTGGCGCGCAATGGCCCAATTTGAGACCAGATCGGCCTGTCATCCGCCCATTCGCGGATGTTTAGCTGGTGGTCGGGGATACAGTTCGGCGTCGGTAAACCGGGCAGGTTTTCTTCGATCAGCTTGACGAATTCCCGGTCCATGCTTGTTTCGGCACGCAGGTTGATGTTGTGAATGGCCGCTTGCGAAACGGGCGTTTGGGATGGTGTTTCAAGCGGGGCTGGGGGGGGGTTGCTGGTTTCGATGATCCCGGATTTTCGTGGTTCCAGAAGGCCTTGAGAGGCTGCCCGACCCAACTGAACGAGGAGGGTGTCGCGCATTTCGTCAAGCGCCTCGGCCTCGAAACCTTCTGGTGTGGCGGCGATTTCGCGAGGTGGTTGCGCAGGGTTTACGGGCATTTTCCGGATCGTCAACGCGGCTGCGGCGGAGGCGGGAGGTGTGTACGGATCGTACGAAACAGACGCGGTATCAGGACGAACTGCGGTTTGGGTGACCGCATCCTGAATATCCACCACCAACAAAGTACCGCCATGCCAGAATCCCGACACCTCGCACTCGCAGGCAAGGTCCAGTCGCAGCCCGGTCTCCGACGCTGTGATGCCGGCGAGGCGGGTGCCGGAGATGCGGCTGAAGACGGCACTTGTATCAAGAGTGGCGGTCAGTCCCTGCAAAGAGAGGTCGACGACACGGTTCCGGCGTGTGACGCGCCAAGGGACACGTTGCGGCAACGGTATCGTCAGACGGGTGAAGCTGTCATGCTCACCTGAGCGGACGGTGATCGGATCGGACAAGGCGGCCGCCGGGAGAAGAATGAGGATCGCGCACAAGCCCCTGAGCATCATGCCGCATCCTGCTTGACGGATTTCAGGGCCTCTTCGAGATCAGAGAAACTGGGCCGGCAGTGGTGCGGGGTGTTCTGGCGGCCAACTTCGATGCAGATGTTGGTGGCATGGTTGTGGAGGTTTGCCACCAACACCTCGCGGATGAGTTGGTAAAAATGGGCGTCTTCCTCGACCACGGCCTTGACCTTGCCGGCGAAAGGCCCGACGAAACCATAGGCCAGAAATACCCCCAGAAATGTCCCGACAAGGGCGCCGCCGATCATCTTGCCGAGGATTTCCGGTGGCTGATCGATCGATGCCATGGTCTTGATCACACCAAGAACGGCCGCGACGATCCCAAGGGCCGGGAGGCCGTCCGCCATCGTCTGAAGCGCGTGGCTGGAATGGAGGGCGTGATGCTGGTTGGCTTCCATCCTTTTTTCAAGAACCTCCTCGACCTGATGAGGGTCATCGTAGTTCATCGAAGCAGAGCGCAACGTGTCGCTGATCAGGGCAACCGCCTCGTGATCTGCGAGAATCTTGGGGTATTTCCCAAAAATCGAAGAGCTGTCCGGTGCTTCGATATGTTCCTCGATCGCAACGGGATTCTGCCGGGCGAGGCGGATCAGTTCGAACAGCAGACAGAGTAGATCCCGATAATCAGCGGGCTTCCATTTCGGCCCCTTGAAGACCTTGCCGATGTCCTTGATCGTGTGTTTCACAGCCGACATGTCATTGCTGATGAGAAACGCACCGATCGCGGCACCAAGGATCATCATCATTTCGAAAGGCAGCGCCTTGAGGATGATACCGAACTTGCCGCCCGCAGCCATGTAGCCGCCGAACACCATGACGAAAATGGTGACAATACCAACGATTCCAAGCATCCAAAGCTTCCCCTAATAGACAGGCGGTCAGGGTCGCATGCGCAGGTTAAGAAATGGCTGAAGCGCGGAGATCATTCTTTGGGCGCCCCCGCATTGCGGCCGGCGATCACCACGCTGAACATATGGGCCACGTCGGGCGCAAGGCTGGCCATGATGCCCGCCGCAGCCTCGGGGCGCATGCGGCCAAGGAAGCCCGCGGCAAAATTCGGGTCCATCTGCTCGAACAGAGCGGCGGCCTGCTTGGGTTTCATGGCTTCGTAGACCTGCGTCAGGCGATCGATATCGGTGTCTGCAGCCGATTCGGCGATCGCGATGGTGTCCCGCAATCGTGCTTCGGCATCGGTGAGTTCCGCCAGTTTGCTGCTGACTTCGCGATCCGCGATGGTCAACGCCTGCATCCGGTCCCGCAGCGCCGCCTCGGCCTGCTCGATACGCGATTCGCGGGCGTCAAAAGCCTGCAAAATCTGTTTCAGGTCAGGGTCTGGCTCGCATCCCTGCGACTGGGAGGCTGACGCGGTGTCCGAGGGCGAGATCTGTTTGGCGTCCGGCGCAAGCGCGAACGCAGACCCCGCGCCGGACCCCAGACGGATCACCGCCGACGAGACCAGCAAGATGGCGATGACAACGAGCGTGCCGCGTGTGCGCGACCGGCGCCGGGCGAGTTTGCGCGATGTGCCGGACATCACGAGGCCGCGTCCAGATCATCGCGATGACGGCGGAACACGGGCGCATCCTGTCCATCCTGCACATCCTGCACATTCTGCCCATTCTGCACAGGTTTGCGCGGTTCGGCGGCGGGGGGATGCGCGGGCAGGTCATGCATGGAGGCGACCAGCAATTCCAATCGCTTGGCCGCACTTTCGGCCCTGTCTGTCAGCCCATCGAGAGAATGCGTTGACGTATCGGCGGTGGTTTGCGCCGCAGCCAGCGCTTTGGTCAGATCATCGACCTGCGCAGACAGAACCGCGACAGCGGCACCGACGCCGGATTCCAGATCGTTGAGCCGCGCCAGACGCCGGGCCAGGATGTAGCAATAAAACCCCGCCCCCAAAGCGCCCGCGACAAGAAGAATATCAGCAATTGTCTGCATTTTGTCCTCAGTTCAGTACGAATTCCATGATCAGGAGGTCGTTTACACGCCCACCCCCGGTGACGATCTGCACACGGCGCAGCATTTGCGCCCGCATTCGGACCAGGGCCGATGGTTCGCGAACATCCTCCAGCTGGATGGCCCGCAGATAGCTGTTGAGCACATCGACCACGCGCGGCATCAGGCGACCGACCTCAGCGGCGTAGGTGCTTGGCACCTCGAGCTGCGCACGAAACCGCAGATGGCCGGGGCCGCCTGCGTTGCTTAGCGAAATAACGATGGGATCTATGGGCACGAAAGCCACATCGGGCATCGCGGTGACATGCGCGGCGTCAGGTATGACGGCTTGATCCGCGTCCGGGGCAGACCCCCCAAGCAAAAGGCCCGATTGCACCGCATAAAAGCCCGCCCCCGCCCCGGACAAGGCCAGGACGCAGCCAAGGATAAGCGGCAGTTTCGATCGTTTGCCGGTGTCTTGAGAAACGGGGTCTTCGGTGATGGCCATGGTCTGTTCCTGAAACTGATCCAAGACCGACTATAGCCGCCGATGAACTAACCGATTGTTAAGGCTGTTCGGTCAATGATGGCTCAGACGTCCGGCAGAAAGCCGGGAACAGGAGGCGAAGACTTGCAGCAGATCGGAACCGTTTGGAATGCGCTTGAACCGCGCCGTCGCATTATCGTGATTCTTGCCAGCCTCGGGATGTTCGCGGCCGTTCTGGCCTTGGGCCGCATGGCGTCGACCCCCAGTTTGGAGCTGTTGTATTCCGGGCTGGAAAGCAGTGCCGCAGGTGAGGTGGTGACAGCACTCGAGCAACGCGGTGTGGCCTATGAGGTGCGCGGCGGGGCGATTTTCGTGGATGCGGCGCAACGCGACACGCTGCGTATGACGCTGGCCACCGAAGGCCTGCCGGCGACATCCGCGAAGGGCTATGAATTGCTGGACGGGTTGTCGGGATTCGGCACGACCTCGCAGATGTTCGATGCAGCCTATTGGCGCGCAAAGGAGGGCGAACTGGCGCGGACGATCACGTCGCATCCCGCGATCAGCAGCGCCCGGGTCCATATTGCAACGACAGGCTCGAACCCGTTTCAGCGCAATGTGCAGCCGACGGCCTCGGTGATGATCAGTGCCGCGCCGGGGGCTGTGAGCGGCAAACACGCGCGCGCCCTGCAGTTTCTGGTGGCTTCCGCCGTGGCGGGGCTGGCGCCCGAGGATGTGTCGGTGATCGACGGATCAGGCGGGCTGATCGGGGCTGTGGACGATCCGCCCGCCAATGCGACCGACGACCGCGCAGAGACGATGCGCCAGCGCGTGGAGCGGTTGCTGGAGGCGCGTGTCGGGCGCGGCAATGCCGTGGTGGAGGTCAGTGTCGACACGGTAACGCAATCCGAATCGCTGCGTGAGCGGCGTGTCGATCCGCAAAGCCGGGTGGCGATCAGCACCGATACCGAGGAAAGGTCGGACACGGCGACGGATCAGGGCGGCGGCGATGTGACGGTTGCCTCCAACCTGCCGGATGGAGACGCGGCGGGGGGGGATACCTCCAACAGTCAATCCTCGCAGACGCGCGAACGGGTGAATTACGAGGTTTCGGAAACCGAACGCGAGGTCATCATGCAGCCCGGGGCGATCAGGCGTCTGACGGTGGCGGTTCTGGTCAACGGATCGATGGCGACGACCGCGGACGGGGCCGAGACGTATGAGCCAAGATCGGAAGAGGAAATGGGCGCGCTGCGGGATCTGGTGGCGTCGGCCGTGGGTTTTGATGAGACCCGTGGAGATGTGATCACCATCAAAACACTGGAGTTTCAACCGGCCATCCCTCAGGGCACGCTCGCCGAAGCATCGTTTCTCGAGGCTATGGCGCTGGACGTCATGTCACTTTTGCAGGCGGCGGTTCTGGCCATCGTGGCGTTGATCCTGGGGTTGTTCGTGGTGCGGCCCATCCTTGCCCGGCCCAGTGCAGCGCCAGTGGCGGCGCTGTCTGGCCCAGTGGCGCAGCCGGCGGACAGGATCCTTCCGGGGGAGGCACTGACCGGTGAGATTGATGATGGCGATTTCGATGATGGGCGATTGTCGCTGGTTTCGGGTGACACAGGCCGAGGCGGGACTCGCAGCGGCGACGTACCCACCCTGGCCAGCCCCGAGGAAGATCCCGTGGCCCGGCTGAGGGCAATGATAGAAGACCGTCAGGAAGAAACCGTTGAAATCCTCCGCAGCTGGCTGGAAGGCGAGGAGGAGAAAGCCTGATGAGCATCTCGCATCTTCTGGATGATTTCGGACCGTATCTGAATGGCAGTCCCGTTTCCCTGACCGATGTGTCCCTGGAGGAGGTGCGGCTCGAGGCATTCGAGAAAGGCTATCAGGCCGGTTGGGACGACGCGGTGACTGCCCAGAAGGATGATTCGCGCTCGGTGTCGGTGCAGTTGTCGCAAAACCTGCAGGATGTGTCCTTCAGCTATGAGGAAGCGCGGGCAGATGTGATTGCGTCGCTTGCGCCGCTGCTCAGGCAGATGGTCGAAACCGTCCTGCCGCGTCTGGCACAGGACAGGCTACCGGATGTGGTCGCCGAGGAAATCGCGCAAATGATCCGAGAGGGCGGCGATCAGCCCATCGAGCTATGCGCCGCGCCGTCGGACATGACGGCGCTAGAAACGATTGGCGCCGATACATGGTCAAAACGGGTGCGGCTGGTCGAAGATGACGGGCTTGTCAGCGGGCAGGTCAGCATCCGGCTTGGGCAAACCGAGCACGAAATCGACCTGAATGAGACCCTCCGCAAGATTGATGACGCTGTTACGGGCTTCTTCGAGGACAACCAGAAGGAAAGAGCATGACTGACACCCCCTCCGATGCGCCGACCAGGCCCGCGCCTGACCTGAAGACCCCGTTTTCCTCTGTCCCGATCGAAATCATGATTTCCGTCGGCAAGACACGGCCCCTGATCCGGGACCTTTTGAAGATGGGCCGGGATTCTGTCCTGCCGCTGGATCGGCGCGTGGATGATGCTGTGGAGCTGTATATCGGCGAACGCCTGATCGCACGCGGCGAACTGGAAGAGTTGGAGGGCGATCAGCAAGGACAACTTGCCGTGCGTTTGACCGAGGTGGCCGATCTGCAGGATGATCTGGGATGAGGCCGGGCCTGCGCCCGGCACCCCTTTTGCTGGCCGGGTGTCTGATCTGTCTGGCCGATCCCGGCGCGGCACAGGATCTGTCGATTTCGCTGGGTGACGAAGGATCGATCTCGGCGCGGACCGTGCAGTTGATTCTGCTGATCACCGTGCTGAGCCTTGCACCCGGTCTGGCGATCATGATCACCTGTTTTCCGTTCATGGTGACGGTTCTGGCCATTCTGCGGCAGGGTATCGGCCTGCAACAATCGCCGCCCAATATGCTGATCGTGACACTGGCCCTGTTTCTGACCTATTTCGTGATGGAACCCGTCTTTGTCGAGGCGTGGACCGCTGGCATCGACCCGCTTATCCAAGACGCGATTCCGGTGGAAACTGCCTTTGAGCGCGCAATCGGGCCGTTCCGCATCTTTATGGCCGGACGGGTCGACGCGGATACGTTTTCGGCCATGGCGGCCCTGCGGCCCGATGTGGCCGCTGACGTGACGCCCCTGGAGGCGCCGCTGTCGATCCTGATATCCAGTTTTCTGTTGTCGGAAATCGCGATGGCGTTCCAGATCGGCTTCCTCATCTTTCTGCCGTTCCTGATCATCGATCTGGTCGTGGCGGCGATCCTGATGTCGATGGGCATGATGATGGTCCCGCCCGTGATCGTCTCACTGCCGTTCAAGCTGGCGTTTTTCGTGGTTGCCGACGGTTGGAGCCTGATCGCCAACAGTATGGTACGCTCGTATCTGTAAGGCTGGCCAGCACGGTCTGGCAGCAAGAGGCCGCGGCCAGCCACATCCAAGGGGCTGTGGCATTTGCGCGTTGGGCCGACAAGCTACCTCACCAGAAACTCCGCATGCAGCGCACCGGCCGCCTTGATGCTTTTGAGAATGTCGATCATGTCGCGGGGTGCGACCCCTAGGGCGTTCAACCCTGCGATCACCTCGGAGAGGGATGTGCCACCGGGCACTTCAGCAAGGCCGATCCCCGGCTCTTCCTCGATTTCGGCGGCAGTGCGGGGGACCACCACCGTTTCGCCACTGGCGAAAGGGTTGGGCTGCGACACGAGAGGCCTTTCCTCGACCCGGAGGGTCAGATTGCCCTGAGAGACAGCCACGCGGGAAATCCGCACCTCTTCGCCCATGACGATGGTTCCAGAGCGCTGATCGACGACGACGCGCGCCTTACGTTCAGGCTCGACCAGAATATTTTCGACCCGGCCCAGTGCATGTGCGGTGGATCGTTGGCCCGTCGCTGCCACATCGAGGCGGATCGTGCCGGAATCGAGCATCACCGCGACAGAGCGCCCGAACGTCCGGTTTATGGCGGTTTCGATCCGGGAGGCCGTGGTGAAGTCAGGCTCGCGCAGCGCGAGGCGCAGCGAGTCGAGGGCGGCGAGTTCGAAATCGATTTCACGCTCGATCCTGGCACCCGACGGGATGACGCCGGCGGTCGGAACGCCCTGAACCACGCCGCCGCCATCGCCCTGGGCTGCGGCACCGCCTGCGATGATCGTGCCCTGTGCAACCGCGTAAATCTGCCCGTCCGCCGCATTGAGAGGCGTCATGATCAACGTGCCGCCCAGCAGGCTGTTGGCATCGCCGATCGCCGACACGGTGATGTCGATCGTGCTGCCGGCCCGCGCGAAGGGCGGCATGCTGGCGGTAACGAAGACGGCAGCGACGTTCTTGGGGCGAAACTGCTCTCCGGTGACATTGACACCAAGGCGTTCGAGAACGTTTGACATGATTTCTTCTGTGAATGGCGCGTTTCGGATGCCGTCCCCCGTGCCGTTCAGGCCGACGACAAGGCCGTATCCCACGAGGTCGTTGCTGCGCACCCCGTCGAATTCGACGAGATCCTTGATGCGGATCTGACCGGAGGCTGCCGGAGCGATGCAGATGGCGGCGGCGAAAAGTATCAGGGCGCGTTTGATCATCATCTGAGGAAGGCCACCAAGCTGAGGCGCGAAGATCGCGCGGTTATCGCATAAAGGGTTTCAAGCTGCGTTTGCACGGCATCGAGTTCGGACGCAGCCTCAAACGGATCGACCGCAATCAGATCGTTGCGCGCCCGCTGCAAGAGGTTCAGTTCGGCCGATAGACGGCTGGTCGCGGCCTCGATTCGGCTTTCGGCGTGGCCAAGATTGGCGCGGATGGTCACAAGACCCTGCTCGGCGCCATAAAGCCCCTGCCCCGCCATGCGCGCAAGATCACCCCGTTCCGCGACAGAAAGCGGCGCAGCGGGATCGTCCACCAAGGCGGCAGCCACCATGTGTTTGATCGTATGGCGCAAGGCCGGATCATCGGCACGCAGATCAAGGGCAACCGATTCTCCTGCGCCAAGCTGGAACGGAGATAACGAGGTTGATCCACCCTGATAGAGCGCCGTGTCATAGGGCCCGCCGGTTGGATCGAACATCGCGGATAGGGCAATCAGGATGTCATCGGCACTTGCCGCGCCAGCCACGGCGGTGCGCGCGGCGGTCATGATGTCCTGGGCGGACACGAGGGCTGGCCCTGCAACATCCGCGCCCGCAAAGATCGCGCGGCCCGCGGCCGTGGTATTGAGCGCGGCCACGGTGGCATCAAGCGCGGCACGTGCCTGCCCCGCCGTGGACGACAGGTATGCGGGGCCGGTTTCAGGCGATGCCAGAACGGCGGTTGCAGCAAGATCGTTGGTGACGGATTGCACACGTTCCAGCGCGGTTTGCATCACATTGGTGGTGAATTGCGCTTCGATTGCGGCGTGCTTCCTGCGGTCCAGAATGATCAGATCATGTTCGAGATCACCCAGTCGCGACAGCCCGCCTGGTATGGTCTTGGCCTGCTGGATAGACACGCCTTGCGTGAGGTCGAGGGTCAACTGATCCATACGCTGTTTGAGATCATTGGTTTGCAGGCGCATCCGGAATGTCTGGGCCATGTCGCCTATGGTGCTGGATATCATCATGAGATCAGATCCTCAGAAGGGTTTGCATCAGGTCATCGATTGTCTGGATCATTCGGGCGTTGGCCGCATACGCCTGTTCGATCACAAGAAGGCGCTGCATTTCGGCGTCTGAATCGACACCGCCTTCCTTCTCGAGCGCGACAAGTTCGGCCCTGCGGGCTTCGGCGAAGGTCATGGCCTGATCGGCGGTAGACCGGTCCAGCGACAAGGCCGAGGTGAGGCTGGCAACATGGCCGGCGAAGGGCCTGTCCAGCCCGGCGAGATCACTGGAGGCCAGCCCGTCACGCGCGACCAGCCGCGTGTGCAGGGCGTTCAGCAAATCCCCGGAGCCTGCCACACCGGGAGATACGGCCCCGATCCCGTCCCTGAGGCGCCAAGGCGCGCCGCCCTGAGCGGTATCGACGGCAGCATTGATCCGCAGGCGACCGGCGAGGCCGATTTCATCGGCGGGATCAAAGGCCGCACCGCCATCGGTGAAGAGGCCCGCCATGCCGGCGGACAAGGTCGGATCCAGTGACGGGTCCTGAAACCGTTCGACCAGGTTCCGGGCCAGCCCATCAAGTCGCGCCTGGGCCGACACGCCCTGAACATCGCGCTGCGCGAAAAGGGCAGCCAGCCTGCCACCGGCGATGGGGCTGCGATCCCCAAGGTGATCGATCGCCATACCGTTGATCCGCAGACCCGACAGCAGACCATTCTGGCCGGTCATATGCGGTGCAACCACATTGGAGGGTGTAAACTCGAGCGTTGCGGCCCTGCCATCCAGCAACACCGACCCGCCAGCCGTGTATAAGGCCACAGCGCCATTGGCCCGCGGCGACTGAACGATCGGAATTTCGGATGCGACCCTGTCGATCGCAATCTGGCGTCGATCCTCGAGTCCGGCGATGGACCGCCCGCTTGAACTGGCCGCCACGATCTGAACGTTCATGTCCGCGATCTGGGACAACGTCCGGTTCATGTCCTGCACGGTCATATGAATGTCGGTATCGGCCCGCGTGCGCAAAACACCGATCCTGTCCGATCCCGCGTTTAAAGACCGAACCAGGTGCGACGCCGCGGTCACAGCTTCGGAGAGACGGATGTTTTCGTCAGGACGGCTGGCGGCAGAGATGAGGCTGGCCTCGAACGTGGCGCTGCGGGCCGAAAGCGATGCGGGATCGCCGGGCAGGCCCAGCACACTTTCGATGTCGTGCAGGAAATTCACACCGATACGGGACCCCGAAGCTTCGGCGTCGGCCATGCGACGGTCTGCCAGCAGACGGTCATCGACATAGCGCGTAATGCCGAGCACCCGGACGCCTTTGGTATCTGGCCGCGCGCCGAGGACGATGTCGCGCGGCGCGTAGCCTTCTGTCAGCATATTGGCGAGGTTGGATGACACGACCTCGGCAGAGCGGGAGCTTGCCGTGAGGCCGTTCAAGGCCACCGACAAGGCGGATGTAATGCTCATTATTATTGGCCTTTTCAGTCAGAGCGTTGGCCGTGGCGCAGCAGAGCGCCAAAGGCTTAGCGCTTGATGTTGGTGGTTTCCTGCAGCATCTCGTCGACGGTCTGGATGACCTTGGCGTTGGACGAATAGGCGCGCTGGGTCTGGATCATGTCGGTGAGTTCGCCGGCGACATCGGTGGCCGATTCCTCGCGGGCGAAGGCCACCACATCCCCGGTTGGCCCGTCACCGGCATTCCACAGGAAGAACGATCCGCTGTTGGGGGACGGCATGAATGTCTGTTTGTCCAGCGACACCATGCCATTGGGGTTTGGGAGATCGACAAGCGGAACCTGATAGATGATCTTGGTGATCCCGGTGTCGAACGAGGCATGCACAAAGCCGTTGGCATCCACATTCACCGACACCATGTTGCCGACAGGTGAGCCATCCTTCGAAATCGACAGCGGCGCGAAACTGTTGGAGAGCTGCGTGATGCCATTGGATGTTCCAAGCTGACCGATGCTGATTTCCATCGGCCCACCCGCGACATTGACAATCACGCTGCCATTGATCGCGTCAAAGGCACCGCCGGACATGGTGGTGACGGTTTGGAGCGTCCCACCCGAAGCGCGTGCATCGTCGAAGCCAAGGGTATATTCACCGATCACCGCGCCGCCCAAGGCGGAATCCCGCATCGTCACAGTCCATTCATTGGACGAACCGGTGGCTGGCACAGACGGGGAAAATTCGACAAGAATATTCTCAGATTTGCCGAGATTGTCGAAATATTCAACCGACAACTGGCGCAAATCGCCGTCAGACCCAGCCTCGGTCTCGGTCGCGGGAAGGTTGACGCCCAAATTGATTTCGGTCGTGGGTTCGCCGGTCAATTGATTGACGTTGATGCGGACGGGTTCAAGCCCATCGCTGGTATCGCGGGGAAATTCCGGCACGCTGCCATCCGGCCCTGCGGGCCACCCCAGAAGGACAAGCCCGGTGCCCGTCATCAAGCGCCCTTCGGCATCGGTGCGAAACGACCCCGTTGTGGTCAACAACATCTGCGGGGCGCCATTGCCCGCGTCGATCTGGCTGATCGACGCGACGGGCAACATGCCACGCCCCCGTACGGCAAGATCGGTCGGGTTGGATGTGGTGACCAAAGACCCGCTTTCGTCGATCAGGCGTTGTGTGACAGACCGCACACCACCAGCGGAGTAGCTGCCGCCGTTGGACGAAATGACAAGCGATTGGAAATCGGTTTCGACCCGTTTGTAACCGAAGGTGGCCGAGTTGGCGATATTGTCCGAGATGGCCGCCAAACGCGTTGCGTTCGACGCCAGGCCCGCAACACCGGCATTGAGAGAAGAGGAAATCGTCATGGATACGCCTTTCTGCTGCATCGACAGGTTTCGCGATGCACCATGGCTCACATCCATTTAATGTCCGGTGAACAGATAAAATCCGTTCTAAAATGCCGCGACTTTGGCCAAAGAGCCCCGGAAAACCGGAACGCTTGGCCTGACTTACTTGTCAGATCGAAGCAGAATCACCTCCAGCCGGTTGTTGCGTATGGCCATCCTGTCGGACAGGACCGGTTCACGATCAGCATGGCCCGTCACACGCGTCATGCGATCGGCGTCGATGCCGGTGTCCTGCATCAGGGTGCGCATGGCATCCGCACGCGCCACCGACAGGTTCCAGACCGGGTTATCCTGTAGAACAACTGGCCTTGCGCGGGTGTGCCCCTCGACCGCGATGCCGTTTTCGACAAGCTGCGCGGCGGCCCCGACCAAAAGCGCCAATTGCCGGAGTAACGGTGTCGATGAAGCGCTTTCAGGGTGAAACAGTCTCGCATCCTGGAGATCGAAAAGTTCAATCACGAGGCCCTCATCGGTCACGCGCGTCAGGACATGGCGCAGGATTTCCGGCGAGACGGCACTTTCGCCCGACCGACCCTTGAGAAGATCCTGAACCTTTTCGAGGCCGGCATTTTCTGCCGCTTGCTGCGCCGCCCCAGGCCCGTCGGCAGGCGCACCATCGTCGGACACACCCGTTTCGCCACGAGATTTCTCTGCATCGGAGGGGCGTTGATTGGTGGCGCCGTTACCGTTCTGGGGCAGCGTCATTTCAGAGAATACGCTGTCACCGCCAAAATTGCCGTCCCCACCACCCGAGATGCGGTTGATCGGCACCGTCGGGCTGAAATAATCAGCAATGCCTTTTCGTTGCTTTTCCGTCGTCGCGTTCAACAGCCACATCAAAAGAAAAAACGCCATCATCGCCGTTACGAAATCGGCGTAAGCGACTTTCCAGGCACCGCCATGGTGCCCGCCGCCAGCAATGACTTTTTTCCGTTTGATGATGACCGGCGCGGCGTTATCGCCAGACGCAGCCATCTTCACCACCTTTTCAACTCACCCAATGACAGGAATAGCGCCTGAGGTGTTACCGGGCCTTTAACGATTAAAATTGGTTGGAAAAGATGGCGCGGGGCACCGCGACGGCGCGATACCGGACGGCTTGACCATGCATACGAAGGCGCAAGAAAAGTGGTGCCGCTGAAGGGACTCGAACCCCCGACCCCATCATTACGAATTTTGCCGTCCATGTGTTGGACGTGACCGGACGACGTGCGCTAAAATTGCATAACGCATTACG
>JALQUE010000108.1 GCA_023260815.1 Roseovarius sp. | reverse complement strand
TCGCCTACACCGGCGAACTGGGGTGGGAGCTGCACCACCCGATCGAGATGCAGGCCACCCTCTGGGACCTGCTGCTGAAGGCCGGCGAAACGCATGGGCTGAAGCTGGTCGGTGCGCGGGCGCAAAACTGGCTGCGGCAGGAGAAAAGCTATCGCGCCTTCGGCAACGAACTGGGCCGGGATGCCACCCCGCTCGAGGCCGATCTGCCGCGCTTCGTGGATCAGTCCAAGGCGTTTCAGGGCAAGGACGCGATGAACGCGATCGGCGTGCGGTTCAAATGCGTGACCGTGTTGATCGATGGGCCGCAGGATGCCGATCCTTGGGGTGCCGAGGCGCTGTATGATGGCGATGAGCGTGTGGGGCGCCTTACCTCGGGGGGGTATTCGGTGGCGTTCGGCAAGTCGATCGGTATGGGCTATGTGAGCACTGACAAGGCCGAGGTTGGACAGAAACTGCAGGTGCGCATCATGGGCGAGCTGTGGCCCGCCGAGGTGGTGCAGGACAGCCCCTATGACCCGGAAAACAAGACCATCCGGGTGGATGGCTGACGGAAGGGCCGGGCTTGAAGCCCGGCCTTTTCATTGCGGCGGCAGGGCGGCCAGAAGGCTGGCCCAGCAATCCAGGGCGGCGGGGCGGATCGGTTCCGCCAGGCGGATCATGCGCAGATCAAGCATGTGATCGGGGCCGTCCTGGGGCAGGCGCAGAAGCCTGCCCTGGCCCAAGGCCTCGTCAACCACCGAGAGGGGCAGCCAGGCGATTCCGATGCCGTCGAGCGCATATTGGCAGGCGGCCAGCGTCAGGGCGGTTTCGGCCTTGCGGTCCAACTCGGTGCCCGGCGGCAGGCGCGAAAACACCGCCCGTTCCACCACCCGCCCAAAGAACACGTCGCCGGGATAGGTGATGACCGGCAGCGGCGATGTGCCGGCCAGATGGACAATGGCGGGCGCACAGACCGCGACCAGCGGTTCGGTCCCGATCGACACCTCTTCGAAGGCGCGGCTGTCGGGGCGGGGCGGGCCGTGGGTGGAATCGTAGATCACCGCGATATCCACCTCACCGGTGATGAGCTGGCCGAGGCAGTCGTCGCGGTTGCCCGACCGGATCCGCACCGCGCGGTCGCGGGCAAGGATCTGCACAAGGCGCGGCGAGACGGTGGTGGTGATCGCATGTTGGCAGGCCAGGGACACGGTGCGCCCGGCCCCGGCGGCGGACCGGCGCAGCCCGTCACGCAAGGCGCGCAGATCGGCGGCCATGCGGCGCATTTCATCCTCGCGGGCGCGGACGGCGGCCAGCAGTTGCACAGGCTTGCGAGAGCGGTCGAACAGTGGCGTGCCGATCCCGTCCTCGATGCTGCGGATGCGGCGGGTGAAGGCGGATTGCGTCAGGTTGCGCGCTTCGGCGGCGCGGGCGAAAGAGCCTGTGTCGAGCACGGCCAGGATATCTTCGAGCCAATCCAGTCGCATGAGGCATGGGATAGGGCAGGAGGTGGTAACTTGCAAGATGTGCAATATTGCTTGCGTGTTTCGCATTTGCAGAGGGGGTGCAACCCGCGTTATCTGCACAGTATCGCATCATAAGGAGGTATCCGCATGCATCTCGCCCGATTCCCACGTCATTTCCTGGCTCATCTGCCCACCCCGCTGGAACGCATGGATCGTCTGAGCGCCGAGTTGGGCGGTCCGGAAATCTGGATCAAGCGCGACGATTGCACCGGCCTGTCCACGGGGGGCAACAAGACCCGCAAGCTGGAATTTCTGATGGCCGAAGCCGAGGCGCAGGGCGCCGACATGGTGATGACGCAAGGGGCGACCCAGTCGAACCACGCCCGCCAGACCGCCGCCTTTGCCGCCAAGCTGGGCATGAAGTGCCATATCCTGCTGGAAGACCGGACCGGGTCGAACGATCCGAACTACAATTACAACGGCAACGTGCTGCTGGATCACCTGCACGGCGCGACGATGGAGCATCGCGGCCCCGACCTGGACATGAATGCCGAGATGGAGGCCGTGGCCGACACGCTGCGCGCCGATGGCAAGAAGGTCTATACCATTCCCGGCGGCGGATCGAACCCGACGGGCGCGCTTGGCTATGTCAATTGTGCGTTCGAATTGCTGAGCCAGGTCAACGGCACCGGCCTCAAGATCGACCATATCGTGCATGCCACCGGCAGCGCGGGCACGCAGGCGGGCTTGATCACCGGTCTGAAGGCGATGAACGCGCAGATCCCGCTTCTGGGGATCGGGGTGCGCGCGCCCAAGCCCAAACAGGAAGAGAATGTCTACAACCTGGCCTGCGCCACCGCCGAGAAACTGGGCTGCGCGGGTGTGGTCCAGCGCGAGGATGTGGTCGCCAATACCGATTACGTCGGCGATGGCTATGGCATTCCGACCGAAAGCGGGATGGAAGCGATCCGCATGTTCGCCGAACTGGAAGCGATCCTGCTGGACCCGGTCTATTCGGCCAAGGGGGCCGCGGGCCTGATCGATCTGATCCGCAAGGGTCATTTCAAGAAGGGCGAGCGGGTTGTCTTTTTGCATACCGGGGGTGCTGCGGCGCTGTTCGGTTATGACCACGCGTTCGATTTCGCCGATCGCTGGAACACCCCGGGCTGAGGCCCGAGGCAAGGTCCATCCGGCAAGACAAGGAAGGGGCAGGCGGTCGCGCCTGCCCCTTTGTCATTTCATGAAGCGGCTGAGGATGTCATCGACTGCCGAGCCGTCGCCATCGGCATCGAGCAAGTCGTTGAGCATCTGAAGCCCGTTGCCTTTGTCCGGCCCGCCGCCGCCCATCAACCGCCCGCCCATCAACCCGCTGACCATACCCATAAGACCGCCACCGGAGGACATCGCGTCAATCGCGGCGTCGGGCCTCTGTTTTTGCAGTCCACCTTGTGCCATGGCGGCCAAGGCGGGCAGGAATTGCGCGACGGTGCTTGGGTCCCCGCCCGCGCGCTCGGCGG
>JALQUE010000455.1 GCA_023260815.1 Roseovarius sp. | reverse complement strand
GCTGCAAGTCGGTCACCCCCGCATGCGTCACAACCGGCACCCCCCTCCCACGCACCGCATCCAGAAGCCCGCGGTGAAACTTGGCCGGATGGATCGCGCCATGCTCGGGAAAAACGAGCGCGCCGTGATATTTCTCGGTGGCAATTTCCTTATTCAGATCAGAACGTTGCACCAACTGAACGGTGACATCGCTCTTGTCCTCGACGCTTTGTGCAAGCCGCTTCTGGTTTTCAAAATGGCCGTGCGTCCATGCCAATTGGATGCGCCCGGTCTGCTGAAAATCACAGTCGATCCCCTCGGCCTCGATCAGCCCACGGGTCCAGTCCAGCGCCGGCTTCGCCTCGGCAAACAGCGCATCCGCAGTCTCGGCGCCAAACTTGCGTTCCAGATCGCGCCATCCCAACCTTGGATGCGCCCCGAACATCCCGCCATTGCGGGTTGATGCCCCCTGCCCCGGCACACCGGCCTCGACCACCGCAACTTGCGCACCGCAGTCATGCGCAGCGATGGCAGCAGACAGCCCGGTATATCCCGCCCCAATGACCAGAACATCGCAAGTGCTCGGAAGATCATCAGAATCCGAGATGGGTGGGGCTGCCTCCCACCACCAGGGGTGTCCAGGTTCAGCCTCGCCCGTCCATCGCGTCATCGCAGTATTACCCCTCAGCCTTGCCCGGTCGCTCTCCGCAGACCATCCGTGGCGACCAAGTGTTAATCTGCTGGAAGAGCCTTCAGAGCACAAGTCCAACAATCTGCGATCCGGGCAGGCAAGTGACTGGATAGGTCGGCAGTGAAACACGACCGTTATCCCGCCTATGCGGGACGACGGCCTGTTCCATTCAAGCCCTTCTAAAGCCTAGAGAATATCCCCAGGCGCTTGTCCGGCAAAGAACGCATCGACATTGTCCAATGCGCGAAAGCCCATGGCGTCCCGGGTCTTGCGGGTGGCGCTGCCGATATGGGGCAACATGAAGACATTTTCATACTTGGACAACGTCGGGTTCCCCCCCGGTTCCACCTTGAAGCAATCAAGCCCCGCAGCCGCGACCTGCCCTGAGTCGAGTGCCGCCATCAAGGCATCTTCATCAACCAACGCCCCGCGTGCCGTGTTCACGATCACGGCGCCATCAGGCAAGAGAGCAAAGCGTTCCGCGTTCATCAGATCGGTCGTCTCGGGCGTGGCCGGACAATGCAGGGACAGAAAATCTGCAACCTCCAACAGACTTTCAACCGTTTCGTGATAGGTTGCGCCTTGCGCCTGGTCATCCGGCAGAACACTTCGATTGAAATAATGCACGTCCATATCGAAACCGCGTGCCTTGGCCGCAAACGCGCGCCCCACGCGGCCCATCCCGATGATACCAAGGCGTGCGCCCGTAACCTGCTTGCCGACCATAAACGCTGGCGACCAGCTGTCCCAGGCCCCGGTCCGCACGATCCGGTCGCCGGCAACTGCGTGTCGCGCCGCCCCCAGCATCAGAAGCATTGCCAGCTCCGCCGTTGCATCGGACAACACATCCGGCGTGTTTGTCACGACGATCCCGCGCTGCTTGAGCGCAGGCAAATCGCAGTGATCCACACCGACGGAATGGTTGGCGACAATCTGCAAACGGTCTGCGAATTGCGCCACAACATCAGCACTGAAATGTTCTGAATGACAGGGAATGATCGCATCGAACTCGGCGCTCGCTACGATCAGCTCTTCGGCAGTTCCGGGCGTGTCCGCGTAGTTGATCACGACATCATAGTCGCGCGAGGCACGTTCCAGAGTGGCGTCAGAAAGACGGCGGGTAATCCAAAGGCGCTTTTTACTCATTTCTTGCGAACACATTCGTCCCAGAAATCATAAACGGCCATGGCGCAGACCAAGATCGCGATAAGCATGAAAGGCAAGCCCCCCATGAAACCTGCAAATCCGCTGGATATACTTTGCGATAGCCCACCGATAAAGACACACAACAACCCGGTCCCTATCAGTCCCGCGATCAGTTTCACCGTGTATGACATGTCCGTTCCTCTCTATTCCGCAGCTTCGGAAAGATATTTCTGAACCCAACGCGCAGTGCGCAACAGGCGATCGTCTTTTTCGGCGGGGCCAATGAATTGCACCCCAATCGGAAGTCCGTTTTCACCAACAAGCAATGGCAAGCTTATACAAGGCAGGCCCGCCAAAGTCCAAAGCGTGCAGAAAATCGGGTCTCCGGTGCCAGCGCCGAACTGTGGCGCTTCTCCGGCAGCAGCGGGCGCGATGATCGCATCGTAATCCACAAAGAAGTTGGCAAAAAACGCCTCGGCAGAGGCTTTGACCTCCAGAGCGTCCTCATACTCCGTCTTGGTGATCTTGCGCGCCCGACTGATGATCGGCTTGAGCGTCTCGCTGATGTGATCCCAGTGCGCATCGAAAACGTCTGCTTGATGGTGCGCAATCTCATATTCATGGATTCGAGCCTGCACCGCGACGAGGTTGGACAATGTGTCAGCCGGTAGCATTCTTGTCACTTT
>JALQUE010000409.1 GCA_023260815.1 Roseovarius sp. | reverse complement strand
CATCCAGTAGCGCCACATCCTGAGGCGTGGAAACCACCACCGCGCCATCCACATGCGCCTTTTGGGACAGGGTCATCTGCACGTCACCGGTGCCCGGCGGCAGGTCTACCAGAAGCACATCCAAAGCGCCCCATTGCACCTGCATCATCATCTGCTGCAACGCGCCCATGAGCATCGGACCACGCCAGACAACCGCCTGACCTTCGTTCACCATGAGACCGATGGACATCATGGTCACACCGAAATTGCGCATCGGCAGGATGGTCTTGCCATCGGGGCTGGCGGGGCGGCCCGACACGCCCAGCATCCTTGGCTGGCTGGGGCCATAGACATCCGCGTCCAGCAGGCCGACGCGGCGCCCTTCGGCGGCCAGCGCACAGGCCAGATTGGCCGAGACAGTGGATTTGCCCACGCCGCCCTTGCCGCTGGCGATGGCGATGATGTGGTTGATGCCGGGCACAGGCTGCGGCCCTTGCGGTTCGGCCTTGCGCTGCGGCTTGAGATCGGGGGGCTGCTTGGCGGAATGGCCCGTCAGCACCGCCGACACCGACGACACCCCCTCGAGCGCGGTGACGGCGGCTTCGGCCTGCGCGCGCACCGGTTCGTAGATGTCGGCCTTCGCGGGGTCGATCTCCAGCACGAAGCGCACGGTGGCGCCTTCGACGTTCAGCCCGCGCATCACGCCCGCCGATACGATATCCGAACCGCTGACCGGGTCATTGACCGCCTTCAGCGCCTCGAGAACACTTTCCCTTGTCAGAGCCACGGTCAGCCTTGCCCCTTGATGATGCCGGTCACTTCGTGCTCGATGTCCAGCCCTTCGACTGTCAGAACCACCCGTGCCTTGAATTCCTTGCCGTCCAGATCGCCCGCCTGACGCAGACCGTCCTCGATCGCCTGTTGCGACGTCACGCCGACCTGCTTGAGGAACTTGCGCATGGACATGTTGAAATCACCGATATCGTCGCTCATTTCCGTCTCCCTCTCTCAAGAATGTTGACGCGATGGGCCTTGGCTTTCTACCTTGGGCGCCATGCGTCGGTTCATTGTCTCATCCTGTCTTGCACTGGCAAGTGCGCTTGGCCCCGTGACGGCGGCGACGGCCCAGGATCTGCGCCTCGCGGTGCCACCGGCGCTGATCGACAGCGGCTTGTTGGACTATGTGGTGCCACGGTTCTCGTTGAAAACCGGGGTTCGGATCGACGTGGTCGGCGCGCAGGACAGCGCCGATCTGGCGCTGACCAACCAAACAGCGGGAACGCCCGTTTTTCAAGGCCCGAACGCCATCTGGAGCCTGATGATCCTGAACACCGGCAGCGCCGATGCCGCCCGTTTCGCCGACTGGCTGAGCAGTGAGATCGGGCGCCGCACCATCACCGGCTTTCAGATCGACGGCAGCGCGCCCTTCAGCCCGCCGCAAGCCGTGCGCGCCAAGGCGGTTGCGGTGTCCTTCGATGGCGACGCGGCCCTGGGCAAGACGCTGTCGGACGATCTGTGCGGGCGCTGCCATGTGGTAATGAACGAAAAGCGGATGAACGATATCGGCTCCACGCCGTCGTTCTTCGTGCTGCGCGCCATGCGCGACTGGGACAGCCGATTCCAAAGCTTTTTCGCCCTCAACCCGCATCCCGCCTTCACCCAGATTCAGGACGTGACGCCGCCCTTTCCGATCGACCGCCCATCGCCCATCGCCCCCGTCGAGATGACCCTCGACGAGCTTGAGGCGATCCTGGCCTATGTCTCGGATCTCGAGCCGGCCGATCTCGGCGCGCCGATCGAACATCAGTGATCCCGGCGCTTGCTGAGATAATCGTCCGTCGTGCGCACCTGCGGGCGGTCGCCCCCGGCGAACGGGTTGTCCTTGGAATGGAACTGCGCCTGCACCCGGCAATTGTCGCACATCTGGATCATCCGCGCGGCCTTTTCGTTGGCGAACATCGCGTGCTTTCCGGCCAGCTTCTCGGTGATCCGCTCGACGGTTGATTTCACCCCGAACAGCGCGCCGCATTCCACGCAGGCGAACGGCTCTTCCTCGTTCAGAACCACCTGCGTCATCGCCGAATCGGCAAGGTTCAGGCGCGGCTCATAGGTGATCGCATCCTCGGGGCAGACATTGGCGCACAGCCCGCATTGCAGGCAGGCATCCTCCTGAAACCGCAACTGCGGCTTGTCGGGGTTCTCAAGCAGGGCACCCGACGGGCAGAGCGACACGCAAGACAGGCACAGCGTGCAGGCATCGGTATCGACCAGCACCGCGCCATAGGGCGCATCTTGGGGCAGGGGCAGAACGGTGTCGGGTGGGTTCAGCGATTTGGCCGCCATCCGGGCCACCTGTCGGCGGCTGCCCATCAGCAGCACGGTATCCTCGACCGGCTTGGGCAGATCACGCGGCGCATACAGCGCCTCGCACATCGCATCCGGGTCGTTCACATCCAAAAGCGCGATTTTTCCTTCACCGGCAATGGCTTGGGCCAATGGCACTTCGCTGTCCAGCGCATCGCGCTCGGTCGTGGGGGCCAGCAGGATCGTCACATCCGCAAAGCCCGACGCCAGCGCCGCCAGCATCTCGGCATGGCCAAACCCCGAGATCACGTCGATCTCCATCGGGATCACATCCGCCGGTAATCCGCGCCCATACCGGGCCGCCAACTGGATCATCTCGGTGCCGAACTCCCGGTCACAGACCAGCAGGCGCGGCGCAACGCCCCCCGCCTTTCGATAGGCCGAGGCCAGCGTCTGAATGCGCCGGAACGTGGTGTCGGGCGACGGCGCGTCATAGGTGATCGCCCCGGACGGGCACCGCGCCGCGCAGGCGCCGCAGCCCGCACAGATCATCGGGTCGATGGTCACATGCTCGCCCGCAGGGTTGATCGCGCCGGTCGGGCAGATGTCCAGACAATTGCTGCAGCCGATCTTTCCCGCCCGGCTATGGGCGCACAGCAGCGGCTCCAACGCCACATAGAGCGGCTTCTCGAACGTGCCGATCATCTGCGACGCTTGCAGCACGGCATCGGCCACCGCCGTCATGCTGCCCGGATCGGCGCGCAGATACCCTTCGCGCTTCTGTGGTGCGGGAAACAGCGGTGTGCCGCCCGTCAGGTCAAGGATCACATCGCACTCTGTCACCGCCCCGTCGCGCGGCTCGGTCCACGTCAGCGGTCCACGCCCTGCCGGGTTGACCTGCCGCAGCGCGTCGATCTCCAACCGGAACTGGCCAAGCGCCCCTTGCGCGCTGCGCAGAGTGCCCCGGATCACGTCGAAATCGCGGCTTTCGGGCGGGTCGGTGTCGTCGGTGACCAGCACCGTGACGCCAAGGATCGGCGCCAGTTTGCGTCCCGCCTCAAGCGCCACATCCGACGCGCCGATGACAAGGCACAGCCCCTCCGAGATCACGTCGAGCGATTTTTCCCCCGGCACGGTCAGGGTCGCATCGGCCATCAACGCGGCCATTTTGGGTAGTTTGGAGCGGGGGTCGTCGGACCATCCCGCCCGGTCCCGCAGGTCGGTAAAGGCGGGGTCCGGTGCGTCCGAATCCGCCGCCAGCTCTTCGAAGATGCGGTGTTCCTGACGGCAACAAATCACCGCGTCCCCGGCGGCAATCTCCTCGGCTGCACGGTCCAGCTGCGTTGTACACAGCCCGGAATGCACCTGCGAGCATGTCAGTCCTGTCGCCTGTTCCAAAGCGTCTCGGTCGATGTCCTGAGTGCCGGAACAGTTACATAAAATCAATCGCTTAGCCATGTCGCTCGCTTTGATTGCCTCCCCGTGCCGGACGGGTCTAGGGCGTCCGGCGAGCCACAGATTACACATGATTCGCAGCCGTGGTAAACATCATTTACCAAACGGCGCGCGCCGTGGTCGGCGCCGCGAATCACCCAACTGATTCTTTTTGGCGGGGCATTCGGGCGCAGCCGGTCGGGGGGCCGGGTCACGCTGTCGGGACTTTTTGTCCAATGCGGCAGTTTGCCCCTTTCGGCAGTGCCCATTCTGTCCGCGACCTTCCATTGTGGACAACGGAATGCAGTTTTCGCTTTGAGTGGTCCGGAAACTGTACCAGTCTGGAGGTTACCGAAACTGGGGAGGATCGGTGTGGTTCACAATCCGTCGAGATACGCCAGCATGCCGCTTGGCGTCGTCATCCGGAAAACGCCGGGCGCGACCCGTTGGGCGGCCTGGGCCTGGAAAGCTGTGGCCGTGCTGCCGGGCGCTGGCCCGGCCGATTGGCGTGTGCTGCGTTCGGAAGGTGACGTGACCGAATACCATGCCGCGACCCCGACGCTCGAACTGCACGGCGCCGATACCGACGCCTATGTGCATGGCCTCGCCGCTCAGGTGCCTTGTGTGTATGTCGTGCTGCGCGCCAACACCTCCACCCAAGGCCCCCCGTTCGAGGTTCTGCTGGTCACCGCCTCGCCCTACGAGGCGCAGGATTATTGCGACAGCGGCGAAGAGATCGTCGAGAAGGTGGCCATGCCCGAAGGGTTGCTGGCCTGGGTCAGCGATTTCATCGACACTCACCATGTCGAAGAGGAATTCAAGAAGCGCCGCCGCGACCGGGTCGATATCGACATCGTCGAGGATGGCGTGGGCGATCCGCGCATTCACCAGATGCGCGATGTCTTCCGCTCGCCGGCGCTCCAGCGCAAGGGACGGATGCAATGAGCCGGGGTGATTTCTGGTCGCGCCGCAAGGCCAAGGTTCAAGCCGAGCAGGAGGCCGAGGCCCGCGCCGCCGAGGCCGCCGAGCAGGCCGCCCGCGAACACGAGCTTGCCGAAAAGCCCGATGCCGAGATCCTCGAAGAACTGGGCCTGCCCGATCCCGACACGCTTGAACCGGGGGCCGATTTCCGTGCCTTCATGCAAAAGGCCGTGCCCGACAGGATCCGCCGCCGCGCGCTGCGCCGGCTTTGGCTGTCCAATCCGGCGCTGGCCAATCTGGATGGCCTGATCGACTATGGCGAGGATTTCACCGACAGCGCCACCGTGATCGAAAACCTGCAAACCGCCTATCAGGTGGGCAAGGGCATGATGGCCCATGTCGAGGAACTGGCCCGTCAGGCAGATGAGAAATCCGCCGCCGAAGCCGACGCCGCCGACGCCGCCGATATGGCCGATGCCGCCAGCGCCGCGGACACCCCCGACAGCGCCGCACCGGCCTATGCCGACAGCACACAGCCCGAGGGCGCGCCACAGGATGACGCCGCCGACCAGCACGCCGAGGCATATGTCTGGGACGAGGACGCCGCCGAGCCTGCCGCGCCGCCGCGCCGCCGGTTGCGCTTTTCCTTCGATGACCGGGCGATCACCGGCCAGGGCTTTGACATGACGGGAGCACCACAGTGACGGAGCAAGCAGCAGTGACCAACGCGATCCTGGAAGAAGACCGGCTGCGCGCCGATCTTTACGACTATCTGGGCGTGCTGCTGGCCGGTCCGCCCAATCAGGGCTTGCTGGACCAGACGGCCCGCCTTTCGGGGGACGAGACCGATCTGGGCACCGCCATCGCCGCCCTGTCGCGCATCGCGCGCCACACGAAGGAACCCGCCGTCGAACGCGAGTTCAACGCGCTGTTCATCGGTCTGGGCCGGGGCGAGCTTCTGCCCTATGCCAGCTATTACCTCACCGGGTTCCTGAACGAAAAACCGCTGGCCGCGTTGCGCCGCGACATGGCCGCGCGCGGAATGACCCGCGCCCCCAATGTCTACGAGCCCGAAGACAACATCGCCTCTCTGATGGAGATGATGGCCGGGCTGATCACCGGGCGTTTCGGCAAGCCCGCGTCGCTGGCCGATCAAAAGACGTTCTACAACAAGCATATCGGCCCTTGGGCCGGGCACTTTTTCACGGATTTGGAAGCGGCCAAGAACTCGGTTCTCTATGCGTCGGTCGGCGCTGTCGGCCGGGTGTTCATGGACATCGAGGCCGAAGGCTTCCGAATGAGCGCGGAGGGATCCGCATGACCCGGCGGGCAACCGCCATCACCAACGAGAGGAGGACTCTCATGTCGAAGAAAACCGAGGATGGCGCCAGCCGTCGCGATTTTCTCAAACTGGCCGCCTCCGGCGCGCCCGCGGTTGCGGTCGTGACGGCAGTGACCGGTGGGCAGGCCGAAGCGGCCGAGCCCGATCTTGCATCCAGCCGGATTCAGGACACCGCGCATACGCGCGCCTATCTCGACTCTGCCCGGTTCTGAACCGGACAAGGTCACCTTACCATGCCGGCGACTGGTTGCGTGACGCCCGACTGCCCGGTGATCAACCTTAGTACCCAGCAAGCCCATTGGGGT
>JALQUE010000341.1 GCA_023260815.1 Roseovarius sp. | reverse complement strand
TTCGATCAGACCGGCCTCGCCCAGATCCAGCATCTTTTGCGGCGTGTCGGCGATCTTGAACAATTCACGGGTGGCGCGGTTCACACCCACATCGGTGGCCTGCGCCGAGAGGGCAACCGCCACGACCAGGGTATAGGCGTTGACATGCTCCAGTTCCCCCTTGGGTTCGGGGTCGGCCGCTTGAAAGCGGCTGAAAATCTCGCGGATCGTATGATAATCGAGCTGTCTGGCCATGACCTTGAATGGCACGTCGGCAGAGTGGGCCGCAAGATGAAAAGGGCCCACGCCGGGGAGCGCGGACCCCTTGACGAGACGGTGGGGGGCAAGGCCGTCTCGGTGTCGGTCGGGTCAGACCTTTTGGCTAGGGACGCGCCTCAGGCCATCGCGACCTGTTTCCGGCGGTAGCGAAGACCCGCCAGAGCAGCAAACCCCGTCAGCAACAGCGGAAGACCCGCCGGCAGAGGGATCGGCGCGATAGAGGTGGTGCGGAGCGTGAAGGTGCTGCCACGGAAGTCCGAGCCCAGATTGATCGCGTAGTTCAGGTTGAGATTCGCCAGATCCTCGATCGCGTCTTCCAAGAGGGTAATTCCCGCAAGGAAGGACTGTACCCCCGCGATATCGCCATAGTCGAATGTCTTCCATTGAGATTCGGCAAGGGCATAGACATCTTCTGCGGTGATTGTTGTATCGTCGCCGTCAAGGTCGTTGTCGATCCCGCGGCGCACCTCCCATTGAGAGCCGTTGTCCCAGGCCATCACAAGCGGATCGGCGGCGCCAGAGGCGTAGTCCCACAGAAGCCCGTCAGGCACATCTTCCTGCGACAGCCAGTTGCCGAAAAGCTCGCCATAGCTGCCGTAGAACCCGGTGCTGACGATGCTGTCGAGGCTTTGGACCACGTTGAAGCCCGCGCGACTGGTGGTATCGAAGAAGCCTGGCAGTTGCAGGGGGTTGGGGTTGGGGTTGTCCAAGCTGCCGAACAGACCAAAGGGAAACTGCGAGAAGGACGACGGACCATCCGGCCCCATCGACACCGCGGACGAGAAGGACAGCCCATCGTTGTCCGTCGACGCCGTGAAGCCATCACCAATGCCAGTGCCGAGTTCGACCTTGAAGCCGCCAAGCGCCTCGCCGGTGACGTTGATCAGGCGCTGGAACACCCGGTAGACCGACTCGGTATCGGTTTCGGTCACATCGAATACCAGATCGACCGCACCGGTATCGGTGGCCTGCACCTTGAAACGCTTGCCGCTTTGAAACTCGCCGTCGCAGGCGGTTCCGCTGGTCGCCAAGATACAGCCGGTATAGGTGTCGCCCGACTGGGTAAACGGCACGTTCGACACCGTCATGCCCGGTGTGTCCGCCTCGGGCGCGGTATAGACGATCTGGCCATTGGTGGTGGCCGATGAATCCGGCAAGGCACGGTCATAGACCACGCTTGCGCCGGTGTCGGTCCCGGTCACCTCTGGACCTTCGATGACATTCGACAGGTTCCAGCCGTCGATTGTTGCAGCCCCCGCGATGGCGGGACAAAATCCCGTGGCAAGTGCCACAGGGATCATCACTTGAATGACTTTATGTTTCATATTTCTAATCTCCTGTTCCTCGTATCGAAAAGAGAGACAGGCCGGTAATATTGAGCATAAATGACGCGGCTGACTTGACCGCGTCCAAGATAATGAACGCCCCCCGACCATCCTCCAAATGCCTGAAAATAAAGGCTCGACGATTCGTATTCTTATTTCAGAATGTCTCATTGACGGCGATCAATGGCGGGTGCTTCCCTTGCGTCACGCCGACCCATTCCGCCGTCCCATCCCGCCTGTGCAGGGCCGGCGCGGGCAATGCGCAACATTCGGGTCGCGCCGATGCAGCGCCGCACGTAAGGTCTGATCGCAGAATGAAGGACCGGACCGATGACCGACCAACCGCAGGACAGCTATCACTACATCGTCATGCGCCGCGCGCTTGACCTGATCGATGCGGCAGAAGACCCGCTCTCGCTGGACGATCTGGCGCGCCGGATGCACATGAGCCCGGCGCATTTTCAACGCCTCTTTTCGGCATGGGTCGGGGTATCCCCCAAACGATATCAGCAATACCTGACGCTGGATCACGCCAGAACCCTGCTGTCCAAGCGTCATACCGTGCTGGAAACAGCGCAAAACGCCGGCCTGTCAGGCAGCGGACGGCTGCATGATCTGTTCCTGAGATGGGAAGCCATGAGCCCCGGTGACTTCGCGCGGCGTGGCGAGGGGCTGACAATCCGCTATGGATGGTTCGCCAGCCCCTTTGGCGAGGCGCTGGCCATGGGCACCGACAAGGGGCTGTGCGGTCTGGCCTTCGCCGAGGAATGCGGGCATCAGGCGGCATGGGATGACATGGCGCAGCGCTGGCCCGAGGCGCGGTTTCTGGAAGACCCGGACGCCATCGCCCCATGGGTCGAGGCGGCCTTTGCCACCCGCGGAGAGGCCCGGCTGCACATGATCGGGGCGCCCTTTCAGATCAAGGTCTGGGAGGCGCTGCTGCAGGTGCCGACCGGTCATGTGACGACTTATTCCGACATCGCGCGCGCCATCGGATCGCCCCGCGCGGTGCGCGCGGTGGGCACCGCCGTGGGACGCAACCCCGTCGGCTTTCTGATCCCGTGTCACCGCGCCCTGCGCAAGTCGGGCGGTCTTGGCGGGTATCATTGGGGGCTGCCGGTGAAACGCACGATGCTGGCATGGGAAAGCGCCCGCACCGAAGCCTGAAGCCAAGGGAAGTGCGCGGATTGCTGCCGAAACATACGCGGTTTTCTCTTGGGTCCGGGGCGCGCATTGCCTATCTTTGGGACAGACCCAAGCGTATGGGCACTTATATGAGGCTTTGAAATGATCCGAGCACGACACTCTATTCTCGTCCTTTCGGGCGTGTCGCTTCTGGCGGTAACCGCCTGCACCGATCCTGCGATGGTCGGCAATGGTGACAACCCCTATCAGAAAACCCAGCAGGGCGCCTTGCTTGGCGGTCTCATCGGCGCCGGCCTTGGGGCCGCAGTCAGTGATGACCGGGCCAAGGGTGCGCTGATTGGCGGTGCGCTTGGCGCAGCGGGCGGCGCCACCTATGGCAGCATGCTGGACAAGCAGGAGGCAGAGCTGCGTCAACAGCTCGACGACAATCGCGTGCAGATCACCAACACAGGCGACCGTCTGATCGTGACCCTGCCGCAAGATATCCTGTTCGATGTCGACAGCGCGTCGGTGCGGGCCGGTCTGCGCGACGATCTGATGACCGTGGCCAGCAGCCTGCGCGACTACCCGGATTCGACCGTGCAGGTCGTGGGCCATACCGACAACACCGGCGATGCGGGCTATAACCAGCAGCTCTCCGAGCGTCGGGCCAATGCGGTTGCCGATGTGCTGATGGATGGCGGCGTGGCCTTTTCGCGCATCCAGACCTTTGGCAGGGGCGAGAACCAGCCCGTCGCCGACAACCTGACCGATGCAGGCCGCGCCCAGAACCGCCGCGTCGAGATCGTGATCCTGCCAAACGCCGCCTGATCCCGCAACGGCAGGACAGGACGACACAAAAATACCCCGGCAAAGCAGTGGGCCTTGCCGGGGTTTTTTGTTCCAGATTGACCGGGATACGAATGGTTACATCGCTTCGATCATCTCGGCTTGCCGGACGATCACCTCGGCCTGCTTGATCGACGCGATATCGACAAGACGGCCCTTGTAGGTGGTCGCCCCTTCGCCACGGGCCTTGGCCTCGTCCATCGCCTGCAAGATCTCGCGGGCTTCCTGAACCGCCTCGGCAGAGGGGGTGAAGATTTCGTTGGCAAGCGCGATCTGCTTGGGATGGATCGCCCACTTGCCCACCATGCCAAGCGTAGCCGAGCGGCGGGCCTGCGCGCGGAATCCCTCGTTATCCGAGAAATCGCCGAATGGGCCATCGACCGGCAAAAGGCCATGGGTGCGGCATGCGGCAACAATGGCGGTTTGCGCCCAATGCCAAGGATCGGACCAGTATTTCGCGCCCTCATGCAGCATGTAATAGTGTTCCTGCGTGCCGCCTATGCCGGTGGTCGCCATCCCCATCGACGCCGCGAAATCCGCCGCCCCAAGGCTGAGCGCCTGCATCCGGGGGCTTGCGGCGGCAATCTCTTCGACATGGGCGATACCGGCGGCAGATTCGATAATCGCTTCAAAGCTGATCCGCTTGGTGCGGCCTTTCGCAGCCTCGATAGAGGTCACAAGCGCATCCACGGCATAGATATCAGCGGCGCATCCGGCCTTGGGGATCATGATTTGGTCCAACCGGTCACCCGTCTGTTCCAGAAGATCGACAACGTCACGGTACCAGAACGGCGAATCCAGCCCGTTGATGCGCACCGAGAGGTATTTCTTGCCCCAATCCACCGTATTGATGGCCTCGATCGTCTGCTTGCGCGCCAGATCCTTGTCCGAGGGCGCCACGGAATCCTCAAGATCGATATTGACCACATCAGCGGCGCTGGCGGCCATTTTCTCGAAAAGTTTGGCGTTCGAGCCGGGGCCGAACAACTGACAGCGGTTCGGACGCGCCGGGGCGGGGGGTTGCAGACGGAAGCTCATGGCGGGCATCCTCTTTTCAAAAGTTTCGTTTCAGATCGCCCGATCGGTATGAAATTGCGTCAGGCATCGCAACCGGATTCTGCATGGCAGCAAAAATGCTGCACTTGCGAGCGATGCGCCAGACACGTCCAGATCGCACCCTGACATCTGATCCAATCCGATAGGAATATTCTTCGATGAATTCATTATTTTGACGAACGATCTTGTCCAAACTCGGGCATAATGTCGATAATCCAGCATGACATAGCGCCGCGAGGATAGGAAACTTCCCAAAACTTGATTCCCGAAAGGAGCTGCCATGATTCAGACCCCTTACCTGCTGTTCCTGGGCGATGCGCCCGATATGCTTGCCGCAAAGGTGGCCATCGGCATCCGCGACTGGCGCCCTGAAAATGCCGTGGGCCAGTTCCGCCTTGAGGGCTGTGGCGCCGATCTGGGCCTGACCGACATGACGCTGGCCGAGGCCAAGGCCGCCGGCGCCAAGACGCTTGTGATCGGCGTGGCCAATCGAGGCGGCGTGATTTCAAAGGAATGGAAGAAGGTTCTGGTGACCGCGCTGGAGGAAGGTTTCGATCTGGCGGCGGGCCTGCACAACCTTCTCCGCAACGAACCCGATCTGGTGGCCGTGGCCGAAGCGACCGGGCGCAGCCTGCATGACGTGCGCGTTCCCGAGGTGGCCTATCCGATTGCGGACGGCAAGAAACGTCGGGGCAAGCGGTGTCTGGCTGTCGGCACCGATTGCTCGGTCGGGAAAATGTACACCGCCATGGCGATGGAGCGCGACATGCGCGAGCGCGGCCTGAAAGCCACGTTCCGCGCCACGGGCCAGACCGGCATTCTGATCACCGGCGACGGCGTTCCACTGGATGCGGTGATCGCGGATTTCATGGCCGGGTCGATCGAATGGCTGACACCCGACAGCGACGAAGATCACTGGGATCTCATCGAAGGTCAGGGCAGTCTTTTCCATGTATCGTTCTCGGGCGTCACGATGGCGCTTGTTCATGGTGGTCAGCCCGATGCGCTGATCCTGTGCCATGAGCCGACCCGCAGCCATATGCGCGGCCTGCCCGACTATACCCCGCCTTCGCTGGAGGATCTGCGCGACACGGCGCTGCCTCTGGCGCGGATCGCCAATCCCGCTTGTCAGGTCGTGGGCGTGTCGATCAACACCCAGCACATGACCGAGGACGAGGCCAAGACCTATCTGGCCGAGGTCGAGGCGCGGATGGGTCTGCCGGCAACCGATCCCTATCGTTTCGGGTCGGCCAAGCTGGTGGACGCGCTGGCCGCGCTGTGATCTGATCGCGTCAGACAGGGGCCAGAGATGGCCCCTGCGACAAGGCATTTGCCAGCAGAAAAGGAGAGGGCCGTGGAGATTTCGGTCACCCGCGACACATTCCGTCTGGCGCAGGTTTTCACCATCAGCCGAGGCTCGCGCAGCGAGGCGAAGGTGCTGACCGTCCGGATCACCGATGGCGGCTTCACCGGCTGGGGGGAATGTGTGCCCTATGCCCGCTATGACGAAACGCTGGACAGCGTCACAGAGCAGATCGAAGAACTGCCCGCGCGGTTCGATCGCGTCGAGTTGCAGACGCTTCTGCCCGCGGGCGCGGCCCGCAATGCGGTGGATTGCGCCCTGTGGGATCTTGAGGCGAAACGCAGCGGCAAACGGGTCTGGGAACTGGCCGGTCTGCCCGCGCCCGGCCCCGAGATCACGGCCTATACCCTGTCGCTTGACACACCGGAGAAGATGCGCACCGGGGCGGCGAAACATGCGCATCGCCCGCTTCTCAAGATCAAGCTGGGCACGCCCGACGACATGCCCCGCGTCGAGGCCGTGCGCGCAGGCGCCCCCGGGGCGCGGATCATCGTGGACGCGAATGAAGGCTGGAGCGCCGAGGTCTATGCCGATCTGGCGCCGCATCTGGTCCGGCTTGGTGTGAGCCTTGTGGAACAGCCGCTCCCCGCTGGTCAGGATGAGGCACTGTGCGGGATCGACCGCCCCTTGCCCGTCTGCGCCGACGAGTCCTGCCATGACCGCGAGAGCCTTCCGGGATTGACCGGAAAATATGACGTGGTGAACATCAAGCTGGACAAGACCGGCGGCCTGACAGAGGCGTTGGCGCTGCGCGCCGCGGCCCGCGCCGAGGGCTACGGCGTCATGGTCGGCTGCATGGTGGGCTCCAGCCTTGCCATGGCGCCGGCGGTGCTGCTGGCGCAGGGCGCCGAGGTCACCGATCTGGACGGGCCGCTGCTGCTGGCCGAGGACCGCCCGGTGCCGCTGGTCTACGATGCGGCGGGGGTCCACCCGCCGGAGCCCGCGTTGTGGGGCTGAACACGCGCTGGAAGGTGCTGGAAACGCGGTTGCTGGCGGATAATTGGGGCGTGTTGATGACGACGCGTCTGCGGGTCACGCTTTCGGATGGCCGGGTGCTGGACCAATGGCGCGAAACCTATGATCGCGGCGATGGCGCCGTCATCCTGCCCTATGACCCGGACCGCCGGCATGTGTTGCTGGGGCGACAGTTCCGCTGGCCCGCCGCGCATCGCTGCGACCCTGACCCGCATCTGATCGAGGCCGCCGCCGGTGTGCTGGACGATGCGGACCCGGTGACGCGCATCCGCGACGAGGCGCAGGAGGAATTGGGGCTGGTGCTGACCGCGCCGCGCTTTCTGTTCGAACTCTACACCTCCCCGGGATCGGTGACAGAGCGGCTGCATTTCTTCGTCGCGGAATACGCCGCCCATGAGGCGCAAACGCGCCTTGGCGGTCTGCGCGACGAGGGCGAAGAAATCGAGATTCTGGATCTGCCGCTGGCAGAGGCCTTGACGATGGTCGCCGATGGCCGCATCCGGGATGCAAAGACCGTGATCCTGCTGCAACATGCAGCCCTGTACCTGATGCCGGAGGCCCGCCCATGACCCGCACTGTCTATGTCAACGGAGAGTATCTGCCCGAAACCGAAGCCAAGGTGTCGATCTTCGACCGTGCCTTCCTGATGGCGGATGGCGTGTACGAAGTGACTTCCGTGCTGGATGGCAAGCTGATCGACTTCGGCGGCCACGCCAAACGGCTGGAACGCTCG
>JALQUE010000317.1 GCA_023260815.1 Roseovarius sp. | reverse complement strand
GGCGTTCTCACCCAAGGGCGCGTCGATCAGATCGCGGAAATATTCCGTCGGAAAGGTCGAAATCTCGTTGTTCAACTCATGCGGATGCGGCTTGATCAACAATAGCGTACCGGACCCCGCAACCGCGCGGACCGAATGGTTGATCCAGTCCTTCATGCTGCGATGCGCCGGGCCGCCATCATGCGGCACACCGCTGTCGCACACCACCTTGCCAAAGGCGCAAGCGACCTTTCCACCCTTTGCCCGCCATGCCGCGATCCGCTCATCCACCGCTATCGCCTCGGGCGGGCGGCGTTTCGTGCCCCCGGTCGAGCGTTTGACCTTGGTGATCCCGGCGAACCTGTCCATGATCTGCGGAATACGTGCGGTATTTTCGGCGTAATAGGCGTCGAAATATTCGGGAATCGGAAAGCTGGCCGAACGGACATGCGGCACCTTCGTCATGTTCCGCAGCACGAACCGTTGCGAAATGTTGGTCGCGAAATTGCTGAAGTAATTCTGATAGCCATTCGCGGCATGCAGAAAAAAGAAGCCCTCCGGATCGCCGCGATGCGCACAGTAGAACCGGAAAAGCGCATCGGGAATCCGGCTGTTGACCAGCGACATGCAGGCCGTCTTGCGGCCCGTCTGATCGTGCTGCCCCTTGGCATAATCCAGAACCCGGCCAATCACCGCTGTCCATGTCATCAGGTTGCCAAGGTAGTGTTGCAGTTCGGGACAGTCCCAGACGATGCTATACCGCCGCCGGTTGATCGCCGCATCCTCCCAAACCGGATGCGACAGGTCCATCTCGCCCCATCGCAGGGTGCCCGTTGCCGGATCGGCCACGAAATCCTTGATCTCCCGCATCGCCAGGTCCGCCGCGTCCGACAGCCTGCAGGTCGCACTGATCGCGCCGTTCATCACGTCGATCGCCGGATCGCCTGTCAATTCGCGTGGCAACAGCCCTTCGACCAACGGCACCACGGCCCAGCCCTGCCGCTTGAACTCCAACAGAACCATCAGGGGATAGCGGCGCAGCTGGTCGATATTGCGCGGCGCGATCAACACCACAGCCTTGGGATCCTTGGGCTGTTCGACGCTGGCATAGAGCCGCTCTGTCTCGATCAGAAACCGCAATTCTCCATGCCGCTTGATCAGGGAGTGATTGGAAAACGCATTCAGCAGGCTGGGATTGGCCAGCAACTGCCCATGCACCTCGGTCAGGATCGTCAATCCCTCGCTGAATCGACCCTGACGTTGCAGGATATTCACATAATACAGCAGGCCGTGTCGCCGAAGCAGGGCTTTGGGCAGCGCTGCGTAAAACGCATCCGCCTTGTCATAGCGGTTCGCCTCGGCGGCCCACCGAAAGTAATCTCGTGCATCGCGATTGGCCTTGGGCGGATGCTGTTCCACCCGCGCCATGATCCGTTCCGCCACATCCAGACAGGCACTATCCTTGGCGATCACCCCCGGCGCAGGCCATAGCACAGCCGCCAATTCGGCGTTCAGCGACAGATCCTCAAGATGTGCCACGATGCGCGCTGCAGGCCCGGTCAGGCCCAACCGACGCGCAAGGCGCAGATAGGCGCACAAATCGTCGACCACACTTTCCACCCCCTTGGCTGATGCCCCGGCCCCGGTCGAAAACAACGGCTCCAGATCGTCTGCCATGCCGGTCAACCTGTGCCGCGCCAAGGCAAATGTCTCGCTGTAATCGGGACTATGACGGATCCCCATGCGCAGCATTTCCTCGATTGCGCGCAGCTTTTTGGCCAGATGTTTCGCGCCCCTGAAGTCTGCATCGCACAGGCTCAGATACGTATCGCGCTGCCGCTCCTGCAGGGCTTTTTCCTTGAACGCCACCGGCACGCCGGAACCGGGCCCGCCCTCGGCCTGTCGTTCGGGGGCGTCGTCTTCGGTCCAGTCCATCCGCTCGCGCGCGATCAAATCCACCACCCGCCACGACTGCTGCAGGATCTTGCGCCGCTTTTCCATCAATTCAGGCGGCGCCGCATGGGGCGTGTCGATCTCATCCACCAGCCGGCGCGCAGCCTTTCGATAATCCCCATCCATCGCCTCGCACAATGAAATCACATGGCTCAGATAGGCGCTTTCCCTGAACCGCTTGCGGGCCTTTTGCGCACTGACAAGAAGGGTCCGGCGCCCCTCTTCCGTCACCAGCGCCTTGGCGATGAATTGCCCGGCCTTGAACTGGATCGACAGATGCGTTCTCTCCATCTCGGCCATGACGATCAGAACGCCGGTGTAATCCCGCTTGGCGATCAGCGGCACCACCAGCACACGCAGACGCGCCGCGCGCAACTGCGCGGCCATGGCCTGCTTGCCCTGATGTTCGGCAGCAATCGCGCGCAGATGCATGACCCGCACTTCATCGGGATAAAGCCGCGCCACCAGTGCAAGCACCCAGGACGCCATGCCATGGCGCCCGGTGTCCAGACACCGCTTGCTGAACGTCAGCGGCGCGCGCAAAAGCAGCCTGCGTGCAAACCGATGCTCCCTGAGTGGCGCGGGCCGTTTCGCCGGATCACTCATCATGCATTCCGAAACTGATCACTAAACAAGAGCGAAACACTCTCCTTTCATCGCGGGTCACTGACTGTCCAGAACATCCCATGTCATCGGTGTTCCGCGGGCGACATCCCGGCCCACCCGACGCCCCAACAGCGCCTCGTAATGGCGCGGCGCAAGGCCCAGACCGGGCCTGATCCGCCGCAGCGTTGCAGGTGACAGCACGTCACCCGCCTTCATGTCCTCACCGATATACAGCGACCGCCGCTTGCGCCGGCCCGCCTGTTCGGCCTCGGTCCCACCAAACCATATCTGGCCCATCGCCTGTGCCGCGCGGGTGGTTTCCTGCACGAGTGTCGTGAACTCGTCCGGCTCCAGCGAAAAGGCACTGTCCACGCCGCCCTCTGCCCGATCCAGAATGAAATGCTTTTCGATCACGCTGGCGCCCAGTGCGGTGGCCGCCACCGCAACGCCGGTGCCCAGCGTGTGATCGGACAAGCCGACATTCACCCCGAAGGTCTGTCCGATCACCGGCATCGTCACCAGATTGGTGGCCTCCGGGCTGGCTGGATAGCTCGACGTGCATTTCAACAGGGTCAGATTTGGGCACCCGGCACTCAGCGCGGCCTCGACCGCCTCACCGATCTCGGACACGCTGGCCATACCCGTGGAGAGGATCATCGGCTTGCGCGTCTCGGCCACGCACCGAATCAACGGCAGGTCCACCAGTTCGAAGGACGCAATCTTGTAGACCGGCGCATCAAGCCGTTCCAGACTGTCGACTGCCTCCTCGGAAAACGGGGTTGAAAACGCCAGGATGCCCCGCTCTCTGGCCCTCTCGAAGATCGGCGCGTGCCATGCTTCGGGGGTCATCGCCTCGGCATAAAGATCATGCAGGCGGCGCCCGTGCCACAGCGATTTGGGATCCGTGATCGTGAACTCGCCCTCCGCCAGATCGAGTGTCATGCTCTCGGGGGTGAAGGTCTGTATCTTCAGCGCATCCGCCCCGGTCGCCGCCGCCGCATCGACGATTGCCAGCGCCCGGTCCAGCGACTGATTGTGATTGCCCGACATCTCGGCAATCACGAACGGCGTGCCGGTGTCGGCGATGCCCTGGGTTCTGGCCAGATGCTGTCTCAGCGTTGGCATGCCATATCCTCTTCCATCACGGCCCCGCAGGCCAGCATCACCTCGCGCATATCCTGCAACCCGGCTTGCAGATCATATGCCGGCGCCCAGCGCAGATCACGTGCCGCACGCTCAAGCGACATGACACAGCACGGCTTCGGCGCGGCGCCATCGGTCTTGTCGATCAGGTTGCCCGCATTGCCAAAGATCACGTTCACCGTCTCGGCGATCCGCCTGAGCGGCACGGCAACACCGCCACCGATATTGTAGACGCCCGTGGCCTCCGGATGACGCAGCGCCGCAAGGATCGCGGCAGTGGCGTCGCGCACATAGATCTGGTCGATCCGGGCGTCGGGGTGGCCGTTCAGAACGATCGTCTCTCCCACCATCGCCTGATCCACAAAGCGCATCATCGCAGGCGTCGCCTTTTCGCCATGCCCGTAAACCGCCGCCAGACGCAGCGCCACAGACGACGGCCCCCCGGCGCGGGTCAACATGCCCAGTTTCGCCTCGGCCATCAGCTTGGACCGCGCATAGGCGTTGATCGGCTGCGCCCGTGTGCGTTCAGCGCAAGGCTGCGCCGTGTCATGCCCATACACCGCGATGGTCGAGGCCAGAACGATCCGCCGCACACCCGCCTGTCGGGCCGCAGCGACCAGATCGCCGATCACCGTCACGTTCGGCCCCTGAAATGGCATGATGTCATCGGGATCGTCCTGCCGTGTCATCCGGCGACCCGCCAGATGCACCACGGCATCGGCCCCCTCAAGCACCCTTGCCAGACTGCTCTGGGAATAATCCGTCTGCCGGTCCGCCGCCCCGCGTGACACGCCCCGGCCCAACCGCAGCGGCGTATACCCCGCCGCCTCCAGATCCTCGCAAAGATAGCGTCCGATAAATCCCGACGCTCCGGTAACGGCAACCTTGCCGCCCGCAACACACCCAACCACACTCATGACCACGACCTCACATGATACCCAACAACGTCAAGCAATCCGTTCACCGCACGGATTCGCTCACCGTCATCATACCGAAACTCGTGGTACATGGCATCTTCGGGGGGTCTAAAATCACGGCTGTCAAAAATGCTGCCCGGCGGTGCCTGCTGAAACATGAGCGCCATCACGGCGGGATCCTGCGGCTGCCCCTCACCGTCATTCGGCAAGGTGGGCACCGGCGCGTCCCCGGTCAGGCAATCGACCATCATCGCCAACAGGTCCGCACCCCGCGCCGCCTTGATCAGCCGCCACATGTGGCAGCCATCCAGCCTTGGGGCGATCTCGACGATGCGTGGCCCCTCCTGCGTGGCGATCATCTGCACGTAAAGCGCCCCGTTTGGGTGGCCCATGACCGCCAGGATACGCCCCACCAACTCTCGCGCCGCCTGTTGATCCTCGGGCGACACCGCAACCGGTGGCACAAGATGCCCGCGCGGCACCCCCACCGCAGGCCCGTCATGCACCAGCCGCTCCGACAGCACCTTCAGCCGCACCTCGCCACCGCAGATCAACACGTTGCAGGACATTTCGACACCGTCCAGAAACGCCTCGACAATCGCGCATCCGCTGCGTGACACCGCCATCGCCCGAACCAGTGCCGCCACCAACCCGTCAGGGTCATCGACCCGCTCGACCCCTCTCTGGCCCTGCGCATCCGCGGGTTTCACGACACAGGGAAACTGCGTCCAGCCCTCGGCCTCCTTGAGTGTCCGCACCCGGCGGAACGGCACAGCGCCAAGGTCATGCTCGGCCAGAAACGCGCGCAACGCCGCCTTGTCATCCAGAAGCGCGACAAAGGCGCTGTCATGAAAATGCGGCAGGCCCAGCCGTTCGGACAGGGTCACAACCGACCGTATCGCCACATCCGACGCCACCGACAGGATCAGGTCCACCTCATGCCGACGCGCCGCGCTTTCCAGTGCTTCCAGATCGGCGATGTCCACCGGCTCCACCACGTCGCAAAAGCG
>JALQUE010000224.1 GCA_023260815.1 Roseovarius sp. | reverse complement strand
CCTTTTCTGGGCTTCTGTTACGGCATCGGTATCCTTGGCAAGCACCTTGCGGGCAAGGTCGCGAAGGGCCGCTACGGCGAACCGGTGGGCACCTCGGATTGCAGCCTGACCGACGCGGGGCGCGCCGATCCCTTGCTGGCGGGTATCCCCGATCGGTTTCAGGCTTTCGTTGGCCACAAGGAGGCGCTTGAAACCTTGCCCGAAGGCTGCGCGCATCTGGTGCAATCCCCGGCCTGCCCCTTCCAGATGGTGCGCCATGGACAGCATGTCTATGCCACGCAGTTTCACCCCGAAGCGGATGCGCAAGGCTTTGAAACCAGGATAAAAATCTATCGGCACCGGGGCTATTTCCCACCCGAGACCGCCGATGATCTCATCGCCATGTGTCGCGCCGCCGAGGTGCATGCGCCCGAGCGGATCTTGCGGAATTTCGTGAAGCGCTACCGCGCCGGAGCGTGAAAGCGGTTGGCATCGTAGGGGGACAGATCGAGGTTGGGGCGCTGCCCGTCTATCAGCCCTGCGACGATCCGGCCGGTCTTGGGCCCGGCGGTCAGGCCGACATGCTGATGACCGAAGGCGGCAAAGACGCCCGTGCCCCCAAATTCACCCACCAGGGGCAGGCTGTCGGGGGTCGATGGGCGAAAGCCCATCCATTCCTCGACATGATCTGCGCGCAGGTCGGGAAACACATTTTTTACATGGGCGCGGATCAGGTTCAGGGGGGCTTTTGACGGGCCTTTTTCGATCCCCCCAAGCTCGACCGTGCCAGCACAGCGCAGGCCGGTGGACATGGGGTTCACGGCAAACTTGCCGGCCGAGATCATCAGCGGATGCCGGGGCATTTGCGAGGGATTGACGAAATGCAGGTGATAGCCGCGCTCGGCTTCCAGATGGACCTTGATCCCCAGCTTGCGCATCAGCGGTTTCGACCAGATGCCAGCCGCCAGAACGGCATGGTCGCAAGGCATCGGCCCCTGATCTGTCTCGACGCCGGTAATGCGCCCGTCGGTCAGGGTTATGTCTCTGATCTCACGCTGTAAATACTGACCGCCTTCGTCGCGCAAAACCTCGGCCAGATCGGCCATATAGGCGCCTGGATCGGCGATGTGGCCATGCCCTTTGAGCACCGCAAGACAGCCCACGGTCGGCCCGAGCATCGGCTCGATCTCTTGGACGGCGGCCCCCTCGTGGAGGGTGGGGATCATGCCCACCTCGCGCTTGATGCCCCATGCGAAGGCATCCGCGTCAAACGTCTGGCGTGAGGGGTAGGCATAGCCGAAATCACTGGAAATCACCCATTTTGCAGCGCGGGTGCCGCGTGTCAGGGCGATATGCTGGTCGACGCTGTCGGTGACCATGGGGATCAGCGCATCGATCATGCGGCGGCAATCGCGGGGGTTGGCATTGCCCACGAACCGCGCCAACCACGGCGCAAGCCGGGGTAGGTAGCCCCATTGCATGAACAGCGGTGACTTGGGATTCAGTAGGTATTTCAAGCCTGTAGACAGAAGGTCGGGCGTATTCACCGGGACCATGGCCCATTGCGCCAGCAAGCCTGCATTCCCATAGGATGCGCCCGCGCCCGGCTTGTCGCGGTCGACCAGCGTGACGTCATGCCCGGCGCGGCGGAGCCAGATCGCAGAGCTTAGTCCGCAGATGCCGGCGCCGATCACGATGATCTTTCGAGGTGTGGTCATGGCGGGGTCCGAGTGTTGTGCTGATGGCACCTAATCCGAGGTTTCGGACCGGGGCAAGCGGGTGTTTTCGTCACCGCGACGCGAATCACTGAAAAGCCCTTGGTTAACGGGCCAAACCGCCATCGGCATCGCGACGGTTTCACGTCGGTATCGCGTCGGTAACGGGGGCGGTGAGGGGCATGGTTAACGGGCCGCGCGCTCAGGCGCGGGACACGATCGCGCCGGGGCTGGCGAAATAAGCCTGGCAGCGGCTGACGAATTCGCTGACGGCACGGCGCGGCGCCTGCTTGTTATAGCCGACCGACAGGGTGAGGGTGGGCAGAGGATCGAGGATCGGACGGGCCACGACACGATCCCCCGCATAGGTGACCTGGGTCAACGGCAGCATGTTGAGGATCGCACAGCCCGCGCCACTTCCGACAAGGCTCCGGACCATTTCGGTGGCATTGGCATGGGCGACAATGCGCGGGCGCTGTTTTGCCATGTCGAACAGGCGGCTGTAATAGTCGGTGACCACAGGCCGGTCGAGCGTGATGATCGGCTCGTCCAGAAGATCGGCAAGCCGAATGGCGGGCCGCGCCGCCAGAGGATGATCCGCCGCCAGAAGGCAATAGGCGGGCGCCTCGATCAACGGGTCATGGTCGATCCAGGGTGCTGCCGCGTCCGAGACGAACAGGATCGCATCGTAGTCGCCGCGTTGCAGGCCCAGCTGAACCGCGTCGTTATCGCCTTCATACAGGTGCAGGGTCAGATCGTGCCGGGGCTGCATCAGGCTGGACAATATCCCCGGCAGAAAGGCTGGCGCGACGGGCGAATAATACCCGATCCGCAACGCCCCGGTGAAGGACTGCTTCAACTCCGCACCATCCTTGAGGACGGTATCGAACTCTTCCAGCAGGGTGCCGAATTTGCGCAGCATCACCTGACCGTCGGCGGTGGGGGTGATCCCGCGCGAGCGTTGCCGCGTCACCAGTTTGAGCTGAAAATGAGCCTCGATCTGGTCGATGGCCGCCGACACAGCCGACGCGGCGATACGCAATTCACCCGCGGCGCGCGATATGTTGCCGTGCCGCAGGGCGACAGTGAAATAGCGCATGGATTTCAGGCTGACGGTCATGCTGGCCCTTCGATTTTGGTGTATCCTCGGAAATTCCGGGGAAATTGCAAAGTATTTTCTGTTTTTCACATAAACGGCGCCGCGCGATACTTGGCGACAGACCATGAAACCGCGCCCCGAAGGAGGTCAGGATGTCGAACGAGCCGTTGAAAGGCTGGAACCATCAGCCAGCCGTGCCATTGACCGTATCGCCGTTTTTCACATGGCCCTTGCGCCCGTTGGAGATGCTGCGATGGGTCTGGAATTCCTGGTTCCTGATCTCGGAAAAGCTGATCCTTGTCGGGATTGCCTTTGCGTCGTTCTACTGGTTTCAGCCGCCACTCGAGGAGACCCGGACGCTGGCGCCGGGGTGGATTGCCGAACTGTATATTCGCAACCTGTGTCTGATGACGCTGGTTGCGGGCGGTCTGCATCTGTATTTCTACACATTCACCGCACAGGGCCAGACACTGAAATACGATCCGCGCCCGTTGATGGTGAATGGCAAGCAGTTCACGCTTGGCGGCCAGATTCGCGACAACATGTTCTGGAGCCTTGGCAGCGGTGTCTTTTTCTGGACCGCCTATGAGGTGCTGATGTTCTGGGCAATGGCCAATGGCTATGCGCCGGTTCTGACATGGGCGGCGCATCCGGTGTGGTTCGTGGCGCTGTTCTTTCTGATCCCGGTCTGGGAAAGTTTCTATTTCTACTGGGTTCACCGCCTGTTGCATGTTCCGGTGCTCTATCGACATGTGCATGCGCTGCATCATCGCAACATCAATGTCGGGCCGTGGTCGGGGCTGTCGATGCACCCGGTGGAGCACGCGATTTTCCTTGGGTCGGTTCTGATTCACTGGGTCGTCGCGGCGCACCCGGTGCATATCCTCTATCACATGCAATATCTGACGCTGACGGCGGCCACCACGCATTGCGGATTCGAAGGCGTGGCCGTGAAGGATGAGAACCGTCTGAAGCTGGGCACGTTTCATCACCAGATGCATCACCGGTATTTCGAATGCAATTACGGTTCGCTCGAGGTGCCGTGGGACAAGCTGTTCGGGTCGTTCCACGATGGCACGGCACAGGCGGATGCGCGCATGAAGGAGCGGCGCAAGCGGATCACGGGTAGCTGAGGGGCTGTGCGCGGAGGGCTATAAAGAAAAGGCCCCGCCGAGTGGCGGGGCCTTGTCGCGTTCAAACCCGGTTGACGGGTTCAGCCCTGACGGGCTTTGAAACGGCGCTGTGTCTTGTTGATGACGTAGACGCGGCCTTTGCGGCGCACGACACGGCAGTCACGGTGCCGGTTCTTGAGCGAACGAAGCGAGTTGCGAACCTTCATGGTCGTCTCCTGTCTGTCGCGGCGCGGGCCAGCGCCTGGGGTTGCGGGTGCCCTGCGCCGAGGCGCGGAGCGAGGAATTCATGGTGGGCGATACAAGGTTCGAACTTGTGACCCCTTCGATGTCAACGAAGTGCTCTACCACTGAGCTAATCGCCCATGAATACCAACGCGGACCCTGCCCCAAACAATAGGGGCGCGGAAAGCCGCGCCGGTGAGAGCGGTCTATAAAAGGAGTCGGAATAGGGATCAAGGGCTTTTAGAACGCTAATTTCGGTCTATGATGGCGACAACAGGAGAGACGATGCCGAAAGCCGCCTATTATCTGACACATCCGCAGCGGCGCACCACCTCGGTGGTGTTCGCATCGCCTCATTCGGGGCGGGATTATCCGTGGTCTTTCCTGCGCCGCACCGCGTTGAACGAACATTCCGTGCGCAGTTCGGAAGATGCCTTTGTCGATCAGCTGTTCGAAAGTGCGCCGCGTCATGGGGCGCCGTTGATCCGGGCCGGGGCGCCGCGCGCGTTTGTCGATCTGAACCGCAGCGCCGACGAGCTTGACCCCGCGCTGATCGAAGGGGTGCGGCGGTCGGGGCACAATCCGCGCATCGCCTCGGGGTTGGGGGTGATTCCGCGTGTG
>JALQUE010000133.1 GCA_023260815.1 Roseovarius sp. | reverse complement strand
CAGCCACGGAACCGGGCATGGCGTGGGTGTACATCTTTGTGTTCACGAGGGGCCACAACGCCTGTCGAAAAGCGGAGAGGTGACACTGGAGCCGGGTATGATCCTGTCGAACGAGCCAGGATATTACCGCGAGGGCGCCTTTGGCATTCGCATCGAAAATCTGTTGGTCGTCACCGAGGCGCAGACATTGCCCGACGGCGATGCAACCAACAAACTGTGTTTCGAGACGCTGAGCTTTGTGCCGATCGACCGCCGCCTCATCGTGCGGGATATGCTGACAGGCGCCGAGCGTGACTGGCTGAACGCCTATCATGCTGAATGCCGGGCAAAAATCGGGCCTCGGATGTCGGGGCCGGCTGAACTATGGTTACGCCAAGCAACCGAACCTCTGTGACACATTGCTGTAACAAAGTAACGGCACTTGAGGTCGGAAAGAAAGACAAGAAAGGGACGACAATGGCTGAGATCAGCATACGCAAGGCCGAAGGCACATGGACTGTTCGTGCAGGCGGGGCCGTTCTTGCGGAAAGCAAGAACGCTCTGGAACTCGTTGAGGACGGGTATCCGGACGTGATCTATTTTCCGCGCGACGATATCGCCATGGCCTTCCTCGATGAAACAGATCACCGGACGACGTGCCCCAAAAAGGGCGAAGCGCATTACTATTCCATCGTTACGAAAAGCCAGACGCTTGAAAACGCGGCGTGGTGCTATGGCGACCCAAAGGATGATGTCGCCCGGATCAAGGATCATCTGGCATTCTACGCCAGCGATGCGGTGACGGTCGAGCGGGTCTGACCCCAGCCAACGAACCAGAGCGTCCCCTGAGGGCTAGCTGTGTTCTTCTTCTGACACAGCCGCAAGAGCGCGGTTGTACATCTTGAGAGCGTCGACATGGAACAGCGCGCCCATCAATTCGGGCGGCTGTCCCTCTCCCTTGAGCGTGACCACCGGAAGGAACGGCACGCCGGTTCGGTCGAATACCGGCATCGCAGCCTCCAGCGTGGCATTTGCATCGACATAAAGCCCTTGCTCGATCAACTCCCAGCATTTTTCCTCGCGGGCCGGGCGTTCGTGGTCGGATTTGCGCATCAGCCTCTCGACGCGGAACATCGCCAGAAGATAGCTTTGCGGACCGGCGGCCAACCGACGCCCGCGCCGTTCAAGCTGCGTCAGGAAGAATGACCGCTTCACCAGTTTGGCGCCAAGCGCCGTGGACATCGACACCGCGACCATAACCGCAAGACCTGTTTGCCAATCGCCGGTCAGTTCGAACACGATAAGCGTGGTCGAAATCGGCGCTCCAAGAACGGCCGCAGCAACGGCCCCCATTCCCGCCAAGGCATACAGCGTGACCGAACCCGACACCTCGGGCAGCACCCCGGTGGCGATCAGACCGAAGGCCAGCCCGGTCAGTGCGCCTACCATCAGTGAAGGCGAGAACACGCCGCCCCCCATCCGCCCGCCAATCGTGATCGATACCGCCAGCACCTTGAGAATCGCGAATACCACCACCTCATGCAACACAAGCTGCCCTGTCAGCGCCGCCGAGGTGGTTTCATATCCCACGCCGATGATATGCGGGAACCAGATCGCCAGCACGCCTAGCAACCCGCCAGCCACCGCAGGTCGCAGCCAGCGCGGGAGGCGCACCCGCTTTTGCATGTAGCTGGCCATATCTTCGGCGAAAAAAATCGAATGCATCATGACCGTAGCAACCACGCCACATACCAGCCCCAACAAAAGGAAAGCGGGCAGTTCGACATAGAATTCAAGCACGCTGACCGCCGGTAGCGTGAATTCCGTGATATCGCCGAATTCCATACGGTTGATGACCGTGCCCGCGACGCTGGCGATCACGATGGGGGCGAAAGCATGCAGCGCGAAGTGGCGCAGCACCACCTCGAGCGCGAAAAGCGCCCCTGCAATTGGCGCATTGAACGAGGCGGACACCGCTGCGGCCACGGCACATCCCAGCAAGTCTCGCCCGGTGATCCCATCGGCATTGATCCGGTCGCTGACCCAGCTTGAGATCACACCTGCCATATGCACCACCGGCCCCTCGCGCCCGGACGACCCGCCCGTGCCAAGCGTAATCAGCGAGGCCAGGGCAGATGCCACACCCTCGCGCCCCTCGACCCGGCCATCGTTGAGCGCCGCGCCTTCGATCACATCCGAGACCGAGCGCACCCGCCCATCATCAGTGAAATGATGCAGAATGAGGCCCACAACCAGACCGCCAAGGATCGGCACGATCAAAAGCCAGTACCAAGGCAAGGTTTCGGCCAAGGAATGCAATTGCCCAGGATCATCGGACCCATAAGCCAGGTTCTGAAGCAGGGCGATCCCCTTGCGGAAAAACAAGGCGGCGAACCCAGCCGCGATCCCTATGGCCAAGGCGATCAACCAGAACTGGAACTGGCTTGGCCCGCGGTGCAGCAGAACATCCCAGCCATTGCGCGCGGCGCCTCTCGCGGCTGCCACCTTCTGTCTGAGGATAGATTGTTCTCCGTCGTCCATTGCCTGCCACTTGCTCGATCCGGCGCTCTTTTCCCTGCCGCTCGCTTGCCTTAACGTGACCTTGTCAAAGGTCTGGAGGGCAGCCATGGGCGTACAGGACGCAATCGCCGAGATATCCACGTTTCTAGGCCAACGGCTCAGCCGGTCCAAGTCCGATTTAATCCTACACGGCCAAAGCGAAAGCCATTTTCCAGTCAGCCCACCCGACGCGGTCGCTTATCCCGAAACCACGGACGAGGTGGCAAGAATTGTAAAAGCCTGCGCAAATGCGGGATGCGCGGTGGTGGGATGGGGTACCGGAACATCGCTTGAGGGGCAGGCTCAAGCGTTTCAGGGGGGAATCTGCGTGGATTTCACCCGCATGAATCGCATCCTTGCCCTACACCCCGAGGATATGGACGTGACTGTTCAGCCCGGCGTTACGCGCGAATCACTCAACGAGGAACTGCGCGCCACAGGATTGTTCTTTCCGGTCGATCCTGGCGCAAATGCCTCGATCGGGGGCATGACCTCGACCCGCGCAAGCGGCACGACGGCGGTGCGCTATGGCACGATGCGCGACAATGTCCTGGGGCTGGAGGTGGTGACCGCCAGCGGCGAGGTGATCCGCACCGGCACCCGCGCGCGCAAATCCTCTTCGGGCTATGATCTGACGGCATTGTTCGTTGGCTCGGAAGGGACGCTTGGACTGATTACCGAGGTCACATTGCGCCTGCACGGCCAGCCCGAGGCGATATCCAGTGCTGTATGCGGTTTCGAGACAGTGGACGATGCGGTTCGAGCGGTGATCGAAACCATCCAGATGGGCGTGCCGATGGCCCGGATCGAGTTGATGGATCCCGCCAGCGTGGCCGCTGTCAATGCCTATGCCGGGATGGACCTGCCGGAACGTCCGCATCTTCTTCTGGAGTTTCACGGCTCTGACGCGGGTGTGTCGGAACAGGCGGAAACCTTTGGGCTGATTGCCGCCGAGCACCGCGGCACCGGATTTGACTGGGCCACCCGGCCCGAGGACCGCACCGCCCTCTGGACCATGCGACACAACGCCTATCACGCAATCCTGGCCAGCCGTCCCGGCATGCGCGCCTTGGTCACCGATATCTGCGTGCCGATCTCTAATCTGGCCGAGGCGATTGAGACAACCCGTGCCGATCTGGAAGCCACAGGCATACCCGGACCGATACTGGGGCATGTCGGGGACGGCAATTTTCATGCAATCCTGCTGTTCGATGACACCGACACCGACGCTGTCGGCAAGGCTATGGCCGTCTCGGAACGGATGGTCCAACGCGCGCTGAAGCTTGGTGGCACGGCCACAGGCGAGCACGGAATCGGGGTCGGTAAGCTGGATTACATGGCCCGCGAGCATGGGGAAGCCTGGGGCGTCATGGGCGCATTGAAGCAGGCGCTTGACCCGGTCGGCATCATGAACCCCGGCAAGCTGGTTCCACCCGGCAACTGAACAGGTCTGTGCCGTGTCAGCCTGTCATCAAAGCCTGGGCCGCGGCGCGGGCCTCATCGGTGATCCGGTCACCCGACAGCATGCGGGCGATCTCGTCCACGCGATCGGGCTGTGACAAGGCGGTGACGGTCGACAGGGTCATGTCCTCTACCACCTTCTTTTCCACCCGCCAGTGATGCGCACCGCGCGCGGCCACCTGCGGCGAGTGCGTGACGACCAATACCTGACCACCGCCAGCCAATTGCGCCAGCCGCCGGCCTACCGCATCCGCCGTCGCCCCGCCGACCCCGCGATCAATCTCATCAAAGATCATGGTCAGGCCGCTATCGGTTCCGGTCAGAC
>JALQUE010000116.1 GCA_023260815.1 Roseovarius sp. | reverse complement strand
GGCATCACGATGTCGTTCCAGTTCGGCACCAACTGGCCGGGTTTCATGGAAACCGTGGGCAATGTCGCCGGGCCGCTTCTGGCTTACGAGGTGCTGACCGCCTTCTTCCTCGAAGCGGTCTTTCTGGGCATCATGCTATTTGGCGCGTCTCGTGTTCCCGGCTGGCTGCATATCACCGCCACCTTCCTTGTCGCCTTCGGCACCACCATGAGCGCGTTCTGGATTCTCGTGCTGAACAGCTGGATGCACACGCCCGCCGGGTTCGAACTGCGTGACGGGATCGTCCATGCGACAGACTGGATGGCGATCATCTTCAACCCCTCCATGCCCTACAGGCTGGCCCATATGCTGCTGGCCTCCGGCCTGACCGTGGCGTTCCTCATTGTCGGGATCGTGGCGTTCCGCCGCCTCCTCGGCGACCGGAGCGAGACGTCGGCAACCCAGCTTCGCGTGGGCCTTTTCCTCGGCGCGGCCCTGATCCCGCTGCAGATCCTGATGGGCGACCTGCATGGCCTCAATACGCTGGAACACCAGCCCCAGAAGGTCGCCGCGATGGAAGGCAACTGGGAAACCGGCCCGAACGTGCCGCTGGTCCTCTTTGCCCTGCCCGACGAGGTCGCCCGCGAAAACCGGTTCGAGATCGCGATTCCCAACGGCGCCAGCCTGATTCTCACGCATTCTGCCGACGGGATCGTGCCCGGCCTGAACGATTTCGTGGCCGAGGATGGCACCGTGCTGCACCCGCCCGTCGCGCCCGTATTCTGGTCGTTCCGGGTGATGGTCGCCACCGGCATGGCGATGCTCGCGCTCAGTTGGGCGGGCCTCGTGCTGCTGCGGCGCCGTGGCGCGCATAATCTGCCCCGGCCCTTCCTTTTCGCCGCGGTCGCGATGACCTTCTCGGGCTGGGTGGCCACCCTCGCGGGATGGTACACCACCGAGATCGGCCGCCAGCCGTGGCTGGTTCAGGGCGTGCTCAGCACCGAAGCCGCCGTGGGCGATGTGACCGCACCGATGGTTCTTGGATCGCTCATCACCTACCTGCTGGTCTATGCCGCCCTGATGACGGCCTATATCGGGGTGCTGTTCCACCTTGCCCGCAGGGCCGCGCGCGGGGACACGCCGGTGCGCGAAGAACCCCGCCGCCCGTCCGACACCCAGTCCGCGATGCCGGCGGAGTGATGATGATGGTCCTCGACGCAACCACCCTGCCGCTGATCTTCGTGACCCTGATGGGTCTGTCGATCCTGCTCTATGTGATCCTCGACGGGTTCGATCTGGGCGTGGGGCTGTTGATGCCCTTCGCCACGCCCGACGAACGCGACCGCATGATCGCCTCCATCGGTCCGTTCTGGGACGCGAATGAAACTTGGCTTGTGCTGGCAATCGGGCTTTTGCTGGTGGCCTTTCCCGCCGCGCATGGCACGATTCTCACGGCGCTGTACCTGCCCGTGACAGTCATGCTGATCGGCCTGATCCTGCGTGGCGTCGCGTTCGAGTTCCGCGCCAAGGCGCCCCGCACCCAGAAACCGTGGTGGGATCGCGCCTTTTTTGCCGGCAGCCTGATGACCGCGCTGTCGCAAGGCTTCATGCTGGGCATCTACATCCTCGGCCTACGCTGGACATGGGCCAGCGTGGCCTTCGCCCTGCTGACCGCAGGCGCGCTGACCGTCGCCTACAGCTTCATCGGCGCGGCCTGGACCATCCTCAAGACCGACGGCGCGCTCCAGACCAAGGCGGTCCGATGGGCGCGCGGCGGCATCTGGGGGGTTGTGCTGGGCATGGGATCGGTGTCGTTGGCCACGCCACTCACCTCGGACAGAATCATGGACAAATGGTTCGGCTTCCCCGAGATCGTGCTGCTCGCACCGCTGCCGCTCTGTTCTCTGGCGTTGATCGTGATGCTTTGGGTGTCGCTGCGCAACCTGCCCTCGGCCAATGACCGCTTCGCATGGCTGCCTTTCGTCGGCGCGATCGGGCTGATGGCGCTTGGCTTTGCCGGGATGGCCTACAGCTTCTATCCCTACATCGTGCCCGAACAGATGGTTCTCTATGACGCCGCTGCCGCTCCCGAAAGCCTGCGCATCATCTTCTACGGCGCGCTGGTCGTGATCCCCGTGATCCTCGCTTACACGGTGCTGGCCTATGTCATCTTCCGGGGCAAGGCGACGCAGCTCAGCTACGACTGATCCGGGCATCAGCTGGGCTTCTGCGCGGTGATTTGCGTACGGAAGGGACACAAATCGGGGTGGGTGTGCCCAAGTCCGTCCCAAACCCGTGTAGGTTTCGTACAATTCGTACACAACGCGGGCCTTGCCGGACGGTCCCGAATTGCCTAAAGCGGCACCATGCTGGACGACGCAAAAGACATCCATCCGCTCTTTGCCGGCGCCCCCTCGGGCACCGAGTTCAAAAAGCTGCGCAAACGCATCGTCCGCCAGACCCGCGAGGCGATAGACCAGTTCGGCATGATCGAAAAAGGCGCCCGCTGGCTGATCTGCCTGTCAGGCGGCAAAGACAGTTACACGCTGCTGGCGGTGCTGCACGAATTGAAGTGGCGCGGCCTTTTGCCCGTTGATTTATTGGCCTGCAACCTCGATCAGGGCCAACCCGGCTTCCCCGCGACCGTGCTTCCCGAGTTCCTCGAAAAGATGGGCGTGCCCCACCGGATCGAGTATCAGGACACCTATTCCGTGGTGGTCGACAAGGTGCCGCAGGGCCGGACCTATTGCGCCCTGTGTTCCCGCCTCCGGCGCGGCCACCTCTATCGCATCGCCCGCGAAGAAGGCTGCTCGGCGGTCGTTCTGGGCCACCACCGCGACGACATCCTCGAAACCTTTTTCATGAACCTCTTCCACGGCGGCCGCCTCGCCACCATGCCTCCCAAGCTGTTGAACGAGGAGGGCGATGTTTTCGTCTATCGCCCGCTGTCTTTCGTGGCTGAGATTGATTGCGAAAAGTTCTCTAAATCAATGGGGTACCCGATAATTCCTTGCGATCTCTGCGGGTCACAAGACGGGCTTCAACGCCAGCAGGTCAAGCGGATTCTGGATGGTTGGGAGGCCAATTCACCGGGCCGCAGACAGGTCATGTTCCGCGCGCTGATGAACGCGCGGCCCTCGCATCTTCTGGACCCCGCGCTGTTCGACTTCGCCGGTCTGACCCGCGGCACCCCTCCCGAAGACGGCAATCCAGACGCCCTTCCGCGCCTTCGCTAAGTGCCCACGCCACGCGCTGCGCGCAGACAACGCAGCCGGTTTTCCCTGAATCCCCTTGACGTTTGGCCCCGCACTCTGTTGAACCGCCATGACTGAAAACAGGATGGGTGGCCCCCTGCGATGGACGATCAGAACAAGAACCTCATTCTTGCGACCGCACTGAGCTTTGTCGTCATTCTGGTGTGGTTCGTGCTTTTCCCGCCGCCCGAACCGCCCCAGCAGAACGCCACGGCGCCTGAAGCAACCTCGCAGGTCGATGGCAGCGCCACCGCGCCCCTGACCGCCGCGACGCCCGAGACCGGCGCCGCCGCAGGCACGTCCACAGCCGAGGCCGAAGCCCCCGAAGCGCCCCGCGTTCCGATCTCCACACCCAGCCTTGACGGGTCGATCTCGCTCAAGGGTGGCCGGATCGATCAGTTGTCGCTGAAACACTACCGAGAGACACTCGAGCCCGGATCTGACACCGTGACGCTGTTGTCGCCCGTCGGAACGGATCGCGCGTATTACGCCTTGTTTGGCTGGGCGCCTGGTCAGGGCCTGACACCTGACACCGTGCCCGGCGCCAACACCATCTGGCAAATAGACTCCGGGGATCAGCTGTCACCGGAAACGCCTGTTACACTTATCTGGGACAACCAACAGGGCCTGACATTCCGCCGCGAAATCAGCGTCGATGACAAGTTCATGTTCACGGTCACCCAAACTGTCGAGAATACCGGCGCCGACACATTGGCACTGGCGCCTTACGGAATTCTGGCACGCCACGGTCAGCCTGAGGACTTGAAGAATTTCTTCATTCTTCACGAAGGCGGGATCCGCATGGTCGATGGGGAACTGTCCGAGATCGACTACGACGATTTCGAACCATCCTCGAACCATCAGACACTTACCGTGAACGAAAGCGGCTGGACCGGGTTCACCGATCACTACTGGATGACGACACTGGTGCCCAGTTCCGCCGGTGCGCAGGTCACCACCTTCGAAGACACACGTCGCAACATCTATCAGACCACCGTTCGTAAAAACACCGAAACGGTGGCACCGGGCCAAAGCGTCAGCGTCTCGACCCGCCTTTTTGCCGGGGCAAAAGAATGGGAAACCATTCGCAACTACCAAAACGAGGATGGCATTGACCGGTTCCTCGATTCGATCGATTGGGGCTGGTTCTTCTTCCTGACCAAGCCCATTTTCGCCGTGCTGCACTGGCTGAACGTGACGCTGGCGGGCATGGGCATCGCAGGCTCCATGGGGTGGGCGATCATCGGCCTGACCCTTTTGATCAAGGCACTCCTGCTGCCACTGGCCTATAAGTCCTACGTCTCGATGGCGAAGATGAAGGAACTTCAGCCCCAGATGGAGAAGATCAAGGAATCCGCAGGCGACGACCGTCAGAAGCTCCAGAAGGAGATGATGGAGCTCTACAAGAAGGAAAAGAGATTAAATGTGTTGATTTTGAACTTGTTGATAATACACTTGAAGAAACTGAAACAAAAAGAGTATTTGGAAATGAAAAAAATAAATTGGTACTTCAAGAACTTGGAAAAATTGTGTTAGAGTTTTTGAT
>JALQUE010000114.1 GCA_023260815.1 Roseovarius sp. | reverse complement strand
AGCCCTTCCTTGTAGGCGTCCTTCTCAAACCGCTCCAAGCGAGCGAGGCGGTCGAACAGTGAGATGCGGAACTTCTCGCGCCACGTCGGGGGCTCTACATCAAAGCGATCCAGAACCTCGGGCGGCTTGCGGCGGCGACGGCTGCCTCGGCGAACATGGCGTCGACCTTTTCATTCGCATAGCCCGCCACGTTGTTCCACGGGCTGCCCTTGGCGATGTTCGTCGACAGATAGCTGCGCGCTACCCCAAGGGCCGGATCGCCATACTGGTAGAGATAGGTGAAGGCGATATCGAAATCCCATTCCGCCTGTTTCTGGTTCCAGCCGGCCACGTCCGTCGCGACGACCTCGGCATTGATGCCCACCTCGGACAGGTTCTGCTTCATCGCCTCGGCCCACCGCTGCCAGGTTTCGCCATAGGGCAGGGGCAGGATGCGCACCGGTTCTCCGTCATAGCCCATCTCGGCCAGCAACGCGCGGGCCTTGTCGGGATCGGTGTCATACATGATCGTGTCGTCGGTATAGAAATTGGTCTTGGACGATACCGGGCTGGTGGCCACCTTGCCGAACCCGTTCCAGATCACATCCTTCACGAATTCGCGGTCCATCGCATACATGACTGCCTTGCGGAACCGCGTGTCGGCGGTCGGCCCTTCGCGGTTGTTCATCCAGGCCATCGCGTGCGGCGCGAAATATTCCCAGCCCTGACCGGTGGAACAGACCCCGTCCATCTGCGTCAGCCGCTGAACGTCCCAATTCTCGACCGAGCCGCCGGGCAGAACATCGACCTCGCCATTCTCGAAGGCCACGGCACGCGCGGCGGCATCGGGGATCACCCGGTAATACACCTCATCCAGATAGGGCTGCCCCTCGAGATAGTAATCCTCGTTCTTGACCAGATGGATATAGCTGCCCTTTTCCCAGGCTTCGAACTTGTAGGGGCCGGTGCCGATCGGCGTGTTGTTCGCCGGGTTGTTGGCGTAATCCGTGCCCTCGTAGATATGCTTGGGCACCATCGGCATCGTGCCGGCCTCGAAGACGCCGATAAACGGACCGAAGGGATTTTTCAGCTTGAAGACCACGGTATGCGCGTCCGGTGCCGTCACCGACTCCACATGCTGAAGGCTCACGCGCAGCCGGGCATGGGTCTCGCGCAGGAACTTGTCCACGGAAAATACCACGTCCTCGGCGGTGAATGGCTCTCCGTCATGCCATGTCACGCCCTCATGCAGCTTGAACGTATAGGTCAGCGCGTCGTCCGAAATCTCCCATGATTTCGCCAGGGACGGCTGCGGGTTCAGATCGGTGTCATAGCGCAGAAGGCTTTCGTAGATATCCCCGGCGACAAGCTGGGTGGGGCCGTTCTGAACAAGCCCCAGCATCAGGCTGGGCGGCTCGGGCTGCACGACAATGTCAAGTCGGCCGCCTGCATCCTGCGCCGTTGCCGGGATGGCAAGGCCCATGGTCAGGATCGACGCGGTGAAAATCTTATTCATATGTTGCTCCCTGTTGAAAGTTCGCGATGGGCGCTGCCCCGCCTGCGGTTTTGCCACCGGCACGGCGCCCCCTCCGCCTTGGTCCTTCCGTCGCGCGCACTTGGCGGATTTTTCGCTCTTTGGCGCGGTCCGGCGATGTTTGCCCTTGATCCCTCCGATCGGGGATCGGTAGGGCGGTCCACATGGGGTCAGTTCAGCTTCTGCCCCTTACGGAGTCAAGCCAAATTGTCGACAGACGACAATTTCAAAGGTAGCGTACGACCATGACGATGGAATCTGAACCACTGTTCCCCCCTCTGGCCCGCGATGCGCTGTCGCAGCGGATTGCCCGTATCCTGACGGATGCCATCGTGTCGGGGCAGCTCAAGCCCGGTGACAGGGTGGCCGAATCCGTCATTGCCCGCGATCTCGGCGTCAGCCGCGCCCCGGTGCGCGAGGCCGGCCGCCTTCTGGAAAGCGCGGGACTTCTGGTGTCCAAGGCCAATCGCGGGTTTTTCGTGCGCACGATCGATGCGGAAGACCTCGACGCGCTTTATGAATTGCGCCTGTGCATCGAACGCGAGGCCGCGG
>JALQUE010000092.1 GCA_023260815.1 Roseovarius sp. | reverse complement strand
GGTCCGCCGCCGATTACGCCGCCGCCTTCGATCAGGTCCATGCCTATATCGGCGCCGGGGACATCTATCAGGCCAATCTGACCTTCCCGATCACCATGCGCGCCGACGGCACGCCCGATGCGCTCCATGCCGCGCTGGCCGCGATCCAGCCGGTGCGCTTCGGCGCCTTGATCGACGCGCCGGGCCTGCCCGCGATCCTGTCGCGCTCGCCCGAGCTGTTCTTTCGCACCGATGCCGCGGGCCGGATCGAAACCCGCCCCATGAAAGGCACCCAGCCCCGCAGCGACGATGCCGCCGAAGACGCGCGCCGCCGCGCCTTTCTGTCGTCCGACGAAAAGAACCGGGCTGAAAACCTGATGATCGTGGATCTCCTGCGCAACGATATCAGCCGCATCTGCCAACCCGGAAGCGTCCGCGTGCCTGAGCTGTTCAAGGTCGAAACCTACGAGACGGTGCACCAGATGACGTCGCTTGTGACGGGGCAGATGGCGGCGGATACGGGCCTGTCGGATATCTTCCGGGCGCTCTTTCCCTGCGGCTCGATCACCGGGGCGCCCAAGCTGCGGGCGATGCAGATCCTTGCCGCCCTCGAACCCGCCGCGCGGGATATCTATTGCGGCACGATCGGTTGGGCCGCCCCGGATGGCCGTTCCGAATTCAACGTGGCGATCCGCACGCTGATGCTCCAGGACGGGGCCGCCACGCTCAATGTGGGCGGCGGCGTCGTGCATGACAGCACCGCCGCCTCGGAATACGAAGAGGCCCTGTGGAAGGCGCGTTTCGCCAGCCGCCTGTCACCGGCCTACGCCTGACCATCCTACGCCTGATCGTGCCTGACCCGGCCCTGTCGGCGCGCGCCTCGGCCTATTCCGCCGCGTGCTGCAGCGCCTTTGCGTCGTCGCCATAAAGATAATCGCGCGTCAGCGGCACAGCGTCCTGTTTGGGCGACAACTGGAACTGGAACACCACCTGCCGGTTCAGCCGAAAGGTCAACTCGCAGGCGATCAGGTAATACCGCCACATCCGGCAGAACCTCTCGTCATAAAGGGCGCGGGCCTTGTCGATATTGGCCATGAACCGATCATGCCAGTGGCGCAGCGTCTCGGCGTAATGCAGCCGCCATATCTCGATATCCGTGGCGAAAAGGTGCTGCTTTTCGATGGCCTTCAGCGCCTCGGACATGGCGGGCACATACCCGCCGGGAAAGATGTATTTCGTGATCCACGGGCTTGTCACCCCCGGTGGATCGGCCCGGCCTATCGTGTGGATCAGCGCGATGCCCTGGGGATCAAGCCGCTGCATCACCGTTCTGAAATACTCATCATAATGCGGCACGCCCACATGCTCGAACATCCCCACTGATACAATCCGGTCGAAGCTGCCCTCGACCTTGCGGTAATCCATCAGCTCGAACCGCGCCTTGTCCGCCAACCCGGCCTTTTCGGCCCGTGCCGTGGCCATGGCGTGCTGTTCGCGCGACAGCGTCACGCCCAGAACATCCGCGCCATGGTCGCGCGCCAGCGTCAGCCCCATGCCACCCCAGCCACAGCCGATATCCAGAACCCGCATCCCCGGCTCGATCAGCAGCTTTCCGGCGATATGCTGTTTCTTGGCCTCCTGTGCCTGGTCCAGCGTCATGCCCGGATCGCGGAAATAGGCGCAGGAATATTGCCGGTCACCGTCCAGAAACAGATCATACAGCGCGCCGGACAGATCGTAATGATGCGCCACATTGGCTTGCGCGCGCCCCATCGGGTTGAACTGCGCGACCCGCCGCATCAGATGGCGGCCCATGACCAGTGGCCGGCGGAACCATGGCTGGCCATTCTCGGCGATATTGCGGATCGCCAGATCCAGAAACCCATAGAGATCGTCGTCCTCGATCGTCAGCCGGCCGTCCATATAGGCTTCGCCAACCGCCATATCCGGGGACATCACGATCTTGCGCGGCAAGCTGTCGTCATGCAGCGTCACCGCCACCGTCTGTCCCGACCCATCGCCATACCGGCGCGGCACGCCGTCGGGAAAAGTGATTTTCAGGTCACCGCTGCTGAACAGATGCAGCAGAAGCCTGTCCAATGTTGTTGTCCACATGTCTCATCCCCAGTGTCTCGCGCCGTTCGGGGCGCTTTGTGCGGTGATGCAAAACCTGCCGACCTCACCCGTAAAAAACCGGGTTTCTGCTCAATATCGGATATTTTTGCCGACAAAGGCCTGTCTGTAAATGATTTTGCGCAATGCGGGCCGCTTGCGCATCCGCCCGCCCCTTGACTTTGGCCCGCCGCCAAGGTGTATCGGCCCGGACCAAGCCACGCAGCCCCCGGGCCAGAGAGGACGCCATGCACGCATATCGCAGCCATACCTGCGCCGAACTCGACACATCCAACGTCGGCCAGACGGTCCGCCTGTCAGGGTGGGTTCACCGCATCCGCGATCATGGCGGCGTTCTGTTCATCGACCTGCGGGACCATTACGGCATGACGCAGGTTCTGTGCGATCCCGACAGCCCGGTGTTCGATCAGGTCGAACGCGTCCGCTCCGAATGGTGCATCCGCATCGACGGCGAGGTGAAGGCCCGCGATGCCAGCCTCATCAACCCCAAGATCCCCACCGGCGAGATCGAGGTGTTCATCCGCGACATGGAGGTTCTGGGCAGCGCCAAGGAACTGCCGCTGATGGTATTCGGCGATCAGGAATACCCCGAGGAAACCCGCCTGCGTCACCGCTATCTCGACCTGCGCCGCGAAGAGATGCAGCGCAACATGACCCTGCGCTCGGACGTGGTCGCCTCGATCCGCCGCCGCATGTGGGACAAGGGCTTTCGCGAATACCAGACGCCGATCATCACCGCCTCCTCGCCCGAGGGCGCGCGCGATTTTCTGGTGCCGTCGCGCCTGCATCCGGGCCGCACGTGGGGCTGTCATGTGATGCTTGAATGTGGAGCGGTGTACCGCAATGTCCCGCTGCATAGACTTGCCCACAAGACCGACACAATGGAGTGGACTACAGATCAGGCTCAAACGTGGGACTGCT
>JALQUE010000080.1 GCA_023260815.1 Roseovarius sp. | reverse complement strand
TATTCCTCTCACGAGGAACGATTCGTCTCTTATAACACATTCCACACACCATCACACCAGGATGGCGACGGTTTGCTGGCCGGAATTTCGCGCTGTTGTTCCGGCCTCTCTTTTCAATGCCAAGGCCCGCGCTAATATAGCCGCATGCCGTATGAATGGACCTCGAATACCGACACCGCGCACGCCACCAGCCTCAAGCTCTGGCCGCACCGCTCGCTGCCCCGAAGGGGTTTTGCGGCCTTTATTCTTGCGACCTTCGGGATGATCACCATTCCGCTTTATCCCCTTCTGGGAACGGTGGTCCTCTGGGGGCTTCTGCCCTTCCTGCTGATGGCCGTCGGTGGGATATGGTGGGCGCTTGAACGCTCGTACCGTGACGCCGAGATCACCGAGGAATTGTTGATCGACCCGGAACAGGTGCATCTGGTGCGCGTCAATCCGGGCGGGCGCGTTCAGGAATGGGATTGCCAGAGCTATTGGGCCAAGGCGCATATGCACCCGACCGGCGGGCCGGTGGCGCATTACATCACGCTCAAGGGCAAGGGCCGCGAGGTCGAGATCGGCGCGTTCTTGTCCGAGGATGAACGCAAGGCGCTTTACGGTGAACTGGTGGATGCCCTGCGCATGGCGGCGATGCCTGACCCGGCGCAGTAGGCGGGCAGAGCTGTGACGCTCACCCCAGCTTGGTCTTCACCTTGGGGCCGACCACCCCGAAATCCATCTGACCGGCATATTTCTCTTTCAGGCGGCCCATGATCTTGCCCATGTCGCGAATCGATGTGGCCCCGGTCTCAGAGATCGCTTCGTCCACTGCGGCGTCAATCTCTGTTTCCGAAAGCTGACGGGGCAGGAATTCTTCGATGATCGAGATCTCGTTGGCTTCACGTTCCGCCAGATCGAGCCGCCCGCCTTCTTCATAGGCACGCACGCTTTCCTGACGCTGCTTGGTCATCTTGGCGAGGATCGCAAGGATATCCGCATCGGTCACGCCGGTCGCGTCTTCGGTTCCTCGCCGGGCAATGTCCTGATCCTTGATTGCGGCGTTGATCAGTCGCAACGTGGTCAACCGCGCCGCATCCTTGTCTTTCATCGCCGTCTTTAGGGCCGTGTTGACCCTGTCTCGCAAATCCATGCCGGTCCATCCCGCGCTGTGGTCATAAGTGGCTGACAATATAGAACTCCACCTCAGGTGACAAGGCGCGGTTGCGCTGCAAAATACCTTGTTTTGAAGGGGCGCGAGATGGCAATCTTGTCCCTTGACCCTTGGCGGTCACCCTCATAGGTATACGCCAATTTGCCCATATCCGGAGACTCACGCCATGGCACACGCGACCCAAGACCGCCCGACCGCCTGTCTTGCCTTGGCCGATGGCACATTGTTCTACGGCAAGGGCTTTGGCGCCACCGGCGAAACCACGGCCGAGCTGTGCTTCAACACGGCGATGACCGGATATCAGGAAATCATGACCGATCCGTCCTATGCCGGACAGGTGGTGACCTTCACGTTTCCGCATATCGGCAATGTCGGCGTCAATCCCGAAGATGATGAAACCGCTGATCCGGTGGCCGAGGGCATGGTCGTCAAATGGGATCCGACCGAACCCAGCAGTTGGCGCGCGACCGAAACACTGGCCGAGTGGCTGACGAAACGCGGGCGCATCGCAATCGGTGGGGTGGATACACGCCGACTGACCCGCGCGATCCGGCAGCAGGGCGCACCGCATGTGGCACTTGCCCATGACCCTGACGGGAATTTCGACACAGCGGCGCTGGTTGCCAAGGCGCGCAGCTTTGCCGGTCTTGAAGGCATGGATCTTGCCCGCCGCGTGACCTGTGCTCAATCCTACAAGTGGGATGAAATGCGGTGGGCCTGGCCCGACGGATACACCCGCCAGACCGAGGCCCGCCACAAGGTCGTGGCTGTGGATTATGGCGCCAAACGCAACATCCTGCGCTGCCTTGCCAGTGCGGGCTGCGAAGTGACCGTGTTGCCTGCCACCGCCACCGCCGAAGAGGTGCTCGCCCATAAGCCCGACGGTGTGTTTCTGTCGAACGGGCCGGGCGATCCAGCGGCGACGGGTGCATACGCCGTGCCGATGATCAAGGGCGTTCTTGATGCGGGCTTGCCGATGTTCGGGATTTGCTTGGGACATCAGATGCTGGCGCTCGCGCTTGGGGCCAAAACCATCAAGATGAACCATGGGCATCATGGTGCGAACCACCCTGTTAAGGATATGGAAACCGGCAAGGTGGAAATTACGTCGATGAACCACGGATTCGCTGTCGACAGCCAGACACTTCCAAAAGGCATCATGGAAACACATGTGTCCCTGTTCGATGGCTCCAACTGTGGGATACGCATGATTGACCGTCCTGTCTTTTCGGTGCAGCATCACCCGGAAGCCAGCCCCGGACCGCAAGACAGCTTCTATCTCTTTGAACGTTTTGCAGACTCGATGACCGGCTGAAGCATCTCCGGTTTACCTTTCATTAACCTTTTATTTACAAAGCATTAATGCTTTGGGCCCATGCTCCGTGCAAAGAATAGCGGCAGGAGGCCGGCATGGGTATTACGGAACTGCGCCAGCTTGCGACCCCGGGAGCGGCGCAATCCGAGGCCGCCGACTCCATCGGTGCGCAGCTTGTGCGTCAGGGGGCCATCTCGCGGACAGACATGGTTCTGGCAGGAATGGTGCGCGCGCATTGCGATGCATCGATCGACGATATCCTCAAAGCTGAAGGTCTGATCGAGGAGAGCACGTTGCTGGCGGCCCATGCGGCACGGCTCAAGACGCGCTGTGTCGATCGTGAGGCTGTCGCGGCGCTTGCCTACCGTCCAACCGGCGCGGCGCCGGGCGATCTGCTGCGCCGGGGATTGCTGCCTGTGCAGGATCGCGATGGTCTGCCGGCCATCCTTACCCATGCGCCCGGACCCGCGCAGCAAGCGGACGGTGCGCGTCTGCTGATTGCGCCACGCGCGCTTATCCAGGATGAAATCGTCACCCGCCACCGGACCGTCCTGACCCATGCTGCGCAAGCCCGTGTGCCGACCGCGGAAAGCTGCCGCACATGGGGCGATACGCTGCATCGGCGCTTGGGTGTTACACTTGCCCTTCTGTCGGTGATTGCGGCGCTGACACTGATCTTCCCGGCGGTGGTACTCTCGGTTGTGGCCCTCTGGGCCTGCGTGACGCTGGCGATCTCGATCGTTCTGAAACTGGCGGCTTTCGTGGCCAGTATGAACCCCGACGCAAGCAGTTTGCCCGTGCTCTCCAATGATATGCCAGATGACACCGTGCCCCTGCCCAAAGTGTCGATCATCGTGCCACTTTTTCGCGAAACGGAGATCGTTCATCACCTGATCGGGCGGCTGCAACGTCTGACCTATCCCAAATGCCTGCTCGATGTGGTTCTCGTGCTCGAGGAAGAAGACGCGCTGACCCGCCGGACGCTGGCACAGATCGACCTGCCGTCGTGGATGCGCGCCGTGATCGCGCCGGATGGCCAGCCCCGCACCAAGCCCCGCGCAATGAACTATGCGCTCGATTTCTGCGCCGGCGACATCATCGGCATTCTGGACGCCGAGGATGCGCCCGATCCCGATCAGATCACCGCCATCGCCCGGCGGTTTCAAAAAGTGCCCGAGGATGTCGTTTGCCTGCAAGGTGTGCTGGACTATTACAACCCTGCGCAAAACTGGTTGGCGCGGTGTTTTACCATCGAATACGCCACATGGTTCAGGGTCATGCTGCCCGGCATGGCGCGGCTTGGCCTTGCAATCCCTCTTGGGGGCACGACGCTCTATTTTCGGCGTGACGCCTTGGAACGTCTGGGCGGGTGGGATGCCCATAACGTGACCGAGGACGCGGATCTGGGGTTCCGCCTTGCCCGCCACGGCTTGCGGACGGAAATGATCGACACCGTGACCGCCGAAGAAGCGAATTGCCATGTCTGGCCTTGGGTCAAGCAACGCTCACGCTGGCTCAAGGGGTACATGACCACCTATCTGGTCCACATGCGTAAGCCCGGTTTACTTTATAAACAGCTGGGTGCGTGGAAGTTCTGGGGGTTTCAGGCGCATTTCATGGCCGCCTTGTCCCAATTCATTCTGGCGCCGATCCTGTGGTCATTCTGGCTGGTTCTCCTTGGCCTCTTCCATCCGCTTGATCCGCTGGTGCCGCGTTCGGTTCTTATCACGGTGTGCAGCTTGTTTCTGACCGCCGAAATCCTGTGCATCCTGATCCATGCAGCCGCCGTCAACCGGCGAGAGCACTTTCATCTCCTGCCATGGGTGCCAACCATGATTTTCTACGCACCGCTTGGCGCGATCGCCGCCTACAAGGCGCTTTACGAATTGGTGGTGAAGCCCTTCTTCTGGGACAAGACAACACATGGCGTGTCTTTGCCGCTCAGGGGACGCAGGCGATGGAAACGCGGCTCAGACGATGGTGCCTACTTCCCCTGAATCCAGCTTCAGGCGCGTAACGAAAGCCTTGGAAATATGGGCCTTCAGCGCGTCTCCGGCGCCTTTGGTGTCACGTGCTTCGATTGCGCTGACGATAGCGTCATGTTCCTTCAGCGCATCCGCCGGCCGGCCAAGGGCGGCAAGCGATGTGGTCGCCATCAGCGCCATGGACCTGTGTACAAGATCCAGTTGCTGCACAAGAAACCTGTTATGCGACGACAGATGGATCTGCTTGTGAAAACGCCGGTTCGCCCGCGCCATCGCCTGCGGATCGTTCAATAGCTTGCGGTCTTCCTCGACCATATCGCGCAGCACGCGCACCTCTTCATCCGTGGCATGGCGCGCGGCAAGGTTCGCCGCCAGCCCCTCAAGTTCGGCACGTACGACATAAAGCTCCGCCAGTTGGTTGTGATCCAGTGACGCCACGATCAGGCTGCGCCCGTCGCGTGTCAGCAATGATTGCGTTTCAAGCCGCTGCAATGCCTCGCGGATCGGGGTGCGCGACACACCGAAGCGTTCGGCCAGATCGCTTTCGACCAGACGGTCTCCGGGCTTGTAGATGCCCATGTCGATAGCTTCCAGGATGAGAGTGTAGGCGTCTTTTTGGGGCGCTTTCATGTAGGTAACCTGTCCCTGTGGTTTATTGTTGGTGAAACAGTAAGCGCCGGTTGTGTGTACAATCAAGTCTCGTGCGATTGCACCCTTTGTCGCGGCGTTCTAGGATCACGTCCATGACCAAGCAGAATTTCACGCATGTCGAGACCTGGGTGTTCGATCTGGACAACACTCTCTACGCGCCCGACGTGCGCCTGTTCGACCAGATCGAACACCGCATGACCCGTTTCGTGATGAACACGCTTGGGGTCGATCGGTCCGAGGCCGACCGCCTGCGTCGCAAATACTGGCACGAGCATGGTACGACGCTGGCCGGTCTGATGCGCGAACATGGCGTGGATCCCGACCCGTATCTGGTTGATGTGCATGATATTTCCTTTGATGCGCTGGAACCCGACGCCCAGTTGCGTGCCCGGATTTCCGCACTGCCGGGACGGCGCATCGTTTACACCAATGGCAGCGCGCCCTATGCCGAACGCGTGATCGAGCGGCGCGGCCTGTCGGGTGTGTTCGATGCGGTCTATGGCGTCGAACATGCAGGCTACAGGCCCAAACCCGACCGCGAAGCGTTTGATGCGGTCTTTGCA
>JALQUE010000070.1 GCA_023260815.1 Roseovarius sp. | reverse complement strand
CCTGGCCCCGGCTTTTCGTTGCGCCAGACCGGCCCCATTGCATAGCGTCGGTCAGGCGTCGGCAGATCGTTGCGGTGTTGCGCATAGACCCGTGCCAGCGGCGCGGTCAGATCATAGCGCAGCGCCAGCCAATCCCCCTCGTCCTCCTGCCAGGCGAAAACCCCCTCGTTGGGACGGTCCACATCCGGAAGGAACTTGCCCAACGCCTCGACGGTTTCCACCGCGCTGGATTCAAGCGCCTCGAAACCATAGAGATGATACACGCCCGCAATCTTGCGCAACATGTCGGCGCGCTCGGTCACTTCCGGACCGAAGTAATCGCGAAAGCCCTTGGGCGTCTCGGCCTTGGGGCGGGGCTGTTTCTTTTCCTTGGCCATCTTGGGGGTCCACCGGGGTTTGCTGCTTGTCGCAGCGTCTAGCCGAAGGGGCACGCGGGGGCAACATGCCGATTGACGCCAAGGGCTCAAAACCGCTAGCTCAGCCCATGGATACACTTGAAGAACAAATCGCTCACCTGACCCGCGCGCTTGACGATCTGTCGGATGTGGTCACCCGACAAGAACGCGAGATCGCGCTGTTGACGCGCCGGGTGCAATTGCTGCTGGAACGCGAGGCCGAACGCGAAAGCGATCTGGGCGGCGGCATCACCTTGGGGGACGAACGCCCACCGCACTGGTAGGTCCCTCACCCCTCCTTGAGGTCCTGCGCCAGCAGCGCACCGCCATGCAGCAAAAGATTGCTCCAACGCGAGTTGTCGCCGAAATTCTCATATATGCTCAGGAAAACCGTATCAGAGTCCAGCCGTGACACCCGTTCCCCACAGGGTTTTCGGCGGTCGACACCACAGATTTGCACCTTCAGGGTCTCATAGGCCTTGTCAGTATCGCTGTAGGGCTGGACATCGGCGGGCAGGCCATAGCGCAGCTTTTCATGCATCCTGACCGTCCCGAACATCGCCAGCGCGGCGGTGAACTGCCGGGCGCAGCCATCCTCGAAGCCGGTCAGATAGAAGCTGCGCGGCGTCGCGGTCTCGGGATGACTGTCATACAGCACATGGCGCGGCGCGGTGTCGGGATACTGGGCGATCTTGCGCCCCATCGCGCCTGTGGGCATGCCGCAAACCACCCCGACCACGCCATAAGGCAGCATCGTGCCCGGCGCGATATGACCCTGCGGCAGGGCCACTGTATCGTCCCTTGCGGGGCTATCGGCGGGATCGCTGTCCGTTGCCGACACACGGGCCAGCAGCCGGGTCAGAAGTCCCCCCTGCGGCGGGCGCGCCGCTGGTCCCGGCGCCTCGAGCGAGGCCGTCTGGACCATGTCCGAGGCTGCGTGTTCGGCCCTTTCAGGCCCGTTTTCCTGCGTGATATCCGCAGGCGCGCCCACCCGCGCCAGACCCAGAAGCCGCCCCAGGTAGCCGCCCTGCGGCGTATCATCCTGCGCCACGTCCAGCATGGGCGCATCCTCGGGCACGGCCTGATCGGCAAGGCGTGGCACACCCGTCATCGGATCGTCACAGGCGCTCAGCACAAGGGCCGCCAACAGAAGGGACACAGATCGCACGATGTTACAGCCCACTGCCTGAACCACGTCTGTCACCACGTCGGTATCCTATCGCGGGCGGTCTGGCGACGTCCAGCACCAGAGGGGCGCTACATCTCTTCAACGGTCAGAACGCCGGTCAGACTTTTGATCGCGCCCTTGATCTGGGGATTGACCGGAAATTCCTGCCCGGCGTCAATCTCGACTTCACCGGGCAGGCCCGGCCCCATCAGACAGAACCGGATCGGGCCACGGCCACCGGATTTCACCGATTTGACCGCGTTGTGCAGCACTGACGCCACCGAAGGGATCGCCTCTTGGGTTTCGACGAAGATGCGCAAGCCCATCGCGCCGACATCCGCCACCACCCCATCGATCGGCGAGACCGCGCGACCCAGAAGTTTCAGTTGATCGCTTTCCATCGTCGCCTCGGCAGTCACCACGACCTGCGCGCCGGTTTCCAGATAATCGCGTGATTTCTCAAGCGTTTCGGAAAACAACGTCACCTCGTAGCCGCCCGTCGTGTCCGACAATTGCACAAAGGCAAAGCGGTTGCCCCGCGCCGATTTACGCTCCTGTCGGCTGGACACGACACCGGCCATCTTGACCACGACCGCGCCCTTGTGCTCGGCCAGTGCGGTGACCTCGTCCAGGGTCTTGATGTCCTTGCGGCGCAGCGCGCCCATGTAATCATCCAACGGATGCCCCGACAGATAAAAACCGATCGCCTTGAATTCCTCGGTCAGGCGCTCGGCGGGCAGCCAATCCTCGACCGGGCTGAGCCGTGGTTCGGGCAGATCGTCCCCGGCCTCGCCAAACAGCGACACCTGACTGGAATTCTTCTGATCGAAAATCGCGGCGGAATAGTTCATCAGCGGCTCGATGCTGTCGAACACCCGGCGACGGTTGCGGTCCAGCGCGTCAAAGGCGCCCGCCCGCGCCAGCATCTCCAGCGGCCGCTTGCCGATCCGTTTCAGATCAACCCGCCGCGCAAAATCATAGAGCGTCGCAAAGGGCTTGTCGCCGCGCCCCTCCACGATCAGGCGCATCGCCTCGACACCCACGTTCTTGAGAGCGCCAAGCGCGTAATGCAGCACCCCGCCGCGCACCTGAAACACCGCATCCGACCGGTTCACGCACGGCGGTGCATAGGGCAGTTTCAGCCCCTTCTTCACCTCCTGGAAATAGACCGCCAGCTTATCGGTCAGGTGGATATCGCAATTCATCACACCGGCCATGAATTCCACCGGGTGATTGGCCTTGAGCCATGCCGTCTGATAACTGACCACCGCATAGGCCGCCGCGTGCGACTTGTTGAAACCGTAATTGGCGAACTTGTCGAGCAGGTTCCAGACTTCGAGCGCCTTCGCATCATCCACGCCGTTGGCCTTGGCCCCGGCAATGAACTTGGGCCGTTCGTCATCCATCGCGGCCTGGATCTTTTTGCCCATGGCGCGGCGCAGCAGGTCTGCACCGCCAAGCGTGTAGCCCGCCATTTCCTGCGCGATCTGCATCACCTGTTCCTGATAGACGATGATGCCCTGTGTCTCGGCAAGAATATGGTCGATCGAG
>JALQUE010000017.1 GCA_023260815.1 Roseovarius sp. | reverse complement strand
ATCCGTCCCGAACGCGTCGAGGTGGACACCGCGAAACTGGGTGACAAGGCTCACACGCTCAAGGCCGAGGTGATGGAATTCATCTACATGGGTGACGTATTCCGCACGCGGCTCAAGGTGGCCGGCAAGGATGATTTCATCATCAAGACGCGCAATTCGGCTGATCAGCGCCGCCTGCAACCGGGCGAGCAGATCGAGATCGGCTGGCTGCCACGGGATTGCCGCGCGCTGGACGCGGTATAAGTCCTAGATAATCGCATCCCTCTCCAGGGATGTGATCTTCATGAGGTTCCGAAGGTCCTTCCCGTGACCCGGAGCCGACGAATCCAACACGGGATGAAAACTGGGAGTATGAAATGAAACTCACGAAAACCCTTATGGCCACGACTGCCCTCACGGTCGCCGGTGCTGCCGTTCACGCGCAGGACATGGCCGACTCGATGACGATGGTGTCCTGGGGCGGTGCGTACCAGACAAGCCAGATCAATGCTTATGCTACGCCCTATCAGGCCATGCATCCGGGTCTCGAAATCGTCTGGGACGAAAGCTCGGCCGAGGCAGTTGCCAAGATGCGCGCCATGGACGAAGCCGGTAATGTGACATGGGATGTCGTCGACGTTGTGGCCGCCGATGCGCTGCGCCTGTGCGACGAAGGCCTCGCCATGGAAATCGACCCCGAAGTGCACCTCGCGCCGGCGCCCGATGGCACCTCGGCCGAAGAAGATTTCGGTGATCTGCTGGTGGGTGACTGCTTCATTCCGCAGATCGTCTACTCGACCACCTTCGGCTACCGCACCGACATGGTCCCCGCAGGCGTCGAAGCGCCCAACGACATCTGTGACGTGTTCGACCTGGAAACCTATCCGGGCAAGCGTTCGCTGGAAAAGCGTCCGATCAACAACATGGAATGGGCGCTGCTCTGTGACGGTGTTGCCAAGGACGAGGTGTACGACGTTCTGGCGACTGCCGAAGGTCAGCAGCAGGCACTCGACAAGCTGGGAACCATCAAGGACGACGTGATCTGGTGGTCCGCCGGTGCCGACACGCCTCAGCTTCTGGCCGATGGCGAAGTCTTCATGGGCTCGACCTATAACGGTCGTCTGTTCAGCGTGATCGAAGAGCAGAACCAGCCTGTCGCGATGATGTGGGACGCTCAGGTGTTCGACCTTGACGGCTGGATCATCCCCGCCAACCTGCCCGAAGACCGTCTGGCCCGTGCCCTGGACTTCATCTACTTCGCCACCGACACGCAGCGTCTTGCGGATCAGGCCAAGTGGATTTCCTACGGCCCGGCGCGCGCGTCTTCCGCACCGCTGGTGGGTCAGCATGCCGATCTGGGCATCGACATGGCGCCGCACATGCCGACCGATCCGGCGAACGCCAAGAACACGTTCCTCTACAACTACGAGTTCTGGGCTGATTACCGTGACGACATCGACGCCAAATTCCAGGCGTGGCTGGCTCAGTAATCCGGCCTTCTGACAGTACCGAGAAGGGGCCGTGCGCGGCCCCTTCCACCAAAAAGCAGACCAACGGGGACAAGATGAGCGATACAACCGATACCGGCCCTGTGCTGTCCGCTGACGGGCAACCGCTCAAGCGCAGTCTCAACAAGGCTCTTCGCGCCCAGAAACTCAGGGCGCTCGCATTGATCGCGCCTCTGCTGATTTTCGTTCTCGTGACCTTCATCGCACCGATCGGGGATATGCTGTTCCGTTCGGTCGAAAACCAGATCGTCTCGAATACCCTGCCCAACACGGTCACGCAATTGCAGGACTGGGATGCCGCAAGCGGCGAAGCCCCCGATGAGGCGGTGTACAAATCTCTCTATTATGACCTGTTTCTGGCCGCCGAGGCCAAGGAACACACGCGGCTTGGAACGCGTCTGAACTACGAGGAAACAGGTGTTTCCTCGCTGTTCCGCTCCACTGGCCGCAGCCTTGATGATATCGGCGAAGATTACATCGACGCCCTCGAAGACCTGAACCCTGTCTGGGAAGACGAGGGGTTCTGGTTTGCCCTGATGACAGGCGGCGACGGCGCTGCCGCGAATACCGCGCTACTCGAAGACCAGCGTGTCCGCCTTGCCGAGCTGACCAGCGACAGTTTCGCCGGAGATATCGGGTTCGTTCCCGGTCAGGCCGTGTCCGATGTTCTCCCCGAGACCACCCGCGCCTATACCGCTTTCGCGCTGTTCACAGCCATCGCCGACGAGGACGTGGTGGCCGAGGAAGAGCCTTGGGAAGCCGTGAAAATCGCCCTGATCCAAGACCTCAAGGCCGGTGCCGATGTCGCGTCCTACAATGGGCCGGGCGCGGCCGAGTTGGCCGAAGCGCAAGCGATGATTGCCGATCAGCCCGACATTTCCTTCCGCGATGCGTTTCTCGCTCTCGACGAAGACTGGGGAAAGGTTTCGAACTGGTCCACGATCAAGACCTACAGCCCGCCCTTCACCAGCGGCTATTTCCTGAATGCCGTCGATATGCAGAAAAGCCCCGATGGCCCCGAAGCGCGTCCCGAAAATCAACAGATCTACGGCATGCTGTTCCAGCGGACGCTCTTCATGTCGCTGATGATCACCGGCAGCTGCATCTTGTTGGCCTATCCGATTGCCTATTTGCTGTCGAACCTGCCGTTGCGTACCGCGAACCTTCTCATGATCCTCGTTCTGCTGCCGTTCTGGACCTCGCTTCTGGTGCGGACCTCGGCGTGGAAGGTGATGCTCCAGCAACAGGGCGTCATCAATGATACGCTGGTCTGGCTGGGCCTTGTCGATGATGCCAGCCGTCTGGTGATGATCAACAACCAATTCGGCACGATCGTCGCGATGACGCATATCTTGCTGCCCTTCATGATCCTGCCGATGTATTCCGTGATGTCGACGATCCCGCCTTACTACGTACGCGCCGCCAAGAGCCTGGGCGCCACCAACTGGACGGCCTTCTGGCGGGTGTATTTCCCGCAGTCGGTGCCGGGGATCGGGGCGGGGTCCATCCTCGTGTTCATCTTGTCCATCGGCTACTACATCACGCCGGAAATCGTCGGTGGCACCAACGGTACGTTCATCTCGAACCGGATCGCCTATCACATCTCCTCCAGTCTGAACTGGGGTCTGGCGGCGGCGCTGGGGACCATCCTGCTGGCGGTCGTTCTGATCCTCTATTGGGCCTATGACCGGATCGTGGGCATCGACAACGTGAAACTGGGAGGCTGAGCCATGGCGATCGAGACACAGGCAGTCAAGAAGCCGATCCAGTTCGCGGCGCCGACCGTCGGCGCGTCCGGTGCGCTGGCTGGCGTGTTCGTCGGGGCGGCGAACGGGTCGGTGCTGCTGGGCGTAGTCGTTGGCTTCGTCTTGCTGGCGGCAATGACCTTCCTTTTGATGGAGGTTCTGGACCCGGCGAAGGAGCGTATGGCGAAATGGGCGATCATCGCGTTGATGGCGGTGGCCGGTTTTGCGCTGGGCGGGATACCCGGGGTCGTGATGGGCGGGCTCTTTGGCTGGTTCTTCGGCTGGTTCACCTACTGGATCGGGATGGGCCGTTATCGGGTGCCGCTGGCCCCTTATCTGACGGCGGGGCAGGTGCTGTGGTTCTACGGGTTCCGCGTGCTGTGCGGGGCGATCTTTACCTTTCTCATCACGCCGATCCTTGTGGTGATGCCGCTCAGCTTCAACGCGGAGGACTTCTTTACCTTCACGCCGGAAATGCTGCGGTTTGATCCCGCGGGCTACAGCCTGAAGCATTACCGAGAGTTCTTTACATCCAGTGAATGGCAGAACGCGCTGAAGAATTCGCTGATCATCGCGCCCTTTGCAACGCTGCTGTCGGTGACCTTCGGCACGCTGGCGGCGATCGGCCTCAGCTCTGAACACGTGCCGTTCCGCCGCTCCATCATGGCGATCCTGATCTTCAGCCGTTTCGCCGAGTTTGCCGGCGCCCACACCACCGCAAAGACCTCGCGCAAGGCCTCCGCGTCGGACATTCTCTTAAGAAGTTGCGTGAAGGCGGCCAAGCTAGGCAGCAACTCCCATGCTGTTTTATAAAATAGAAGATGATTTATGGTCTGTGATGAAAACTTTCGTTATATTTTTGGATAAACTTCCAGAATATCCAAAATGTTATATTCATGAGATTCCAGTTGACCAAAAATGTCTATCAGAACTTTATAGAATCTACAATGGAAAAGAAGAAGATTGACAACATTATAAAAATTATAAGAGA
>JALQUE010000444.1 GCA_023260815.1 Roseovarius sp. | reverse complement strand
TCGGGCCTGCTTCCGAAGCTGGTGCGCGACGGTTTCAAGGGGCCGGTCCACGCCATCCCGGCGACCCGGGACCTTTGCGGTGTCATGCTGCCTGACAGTGCGTACATCCAGGAAATCGAGGTCGAGCACCTCAACCGCCGGCAGGCCCGCGCTGGCCTTGTCCGGGGGCTTGCCGGGTCTCTGGTTGTCCTGCGCGCCGTAGCGTCATTTTCGCAAAAAAGTCAAAAATATTGCAAAACCGTGTCATCGCTGCTTTGCTTGCCCTGTACATTTCCAATGTCACGGGGGCGCAGCTTGTTCGCAGATCAGACCGGCAAGACCGTGCTTGTGGTGGAAGACGAGCGTGATGTTCGGGCGTCCCTCCGCTGCGGGTTGCAGGATCAGGGCTTTGGCGTGATCGAAGCCGATAGCCGCAACAAGGCGCTCGACATGATCCGCCGCCACCCCGTCGATCTGGTGACGCTGGATCTGTGCCTTGGGTCTGATGACGGGCTTGATCTGGCCCGCGACCTGCGTGAGCTGCGCAATGTGCCGATCATCATCGTCACGGCCCTCGGTGATCCGCAGGACAGGGTGCGCGGGCTGGAAAACGGCGCAGACGACTATATCACCAAACCGTTCCACTTCTCCGAGATCGCGATGCGCATCAACGCCGTTCTGCGCCGCTACGAGCTTGAGGCGTCGGCCAGCACCGGCACCGAGACGCTGCAGATGCTGGATTTCGACCATTGCGTGTTCGACACGCGGCGCCGCTTTGTGCGCAAGCGCGATGGCCGTCACATCGACCTGACAGAAACCGAACTGCGCCTTCTCGAACTGTTCATTCGTCATCCCGGTCGCGTCCTCAGCCGTGATGAGATTTCGCTGACCCTGCGTGGTCAGGCGTGGTCTCCGCTCGACCGGACAATCGACGGCCATGTGGCCCGGCTGCGCCGCAAGATCGACCCCGGCCATGAAGAACCGCTGCTGATCCGCTCGGTGCGTGGCGTGGGCTACGTGTTCACCGGCGAGGTTGTTCCCGAAGAGGGGGCCGACGGTCAAGCGCACGACGCAGCGCCTGTGCAAGATCATTGATCGTGTGCGGCTTGGGCAGGATGTCCACGCTGTTTGTGCCCATGGTCGTATCGTTGCGCCACATCGCCGTGGCATGCGCGGTGGTCAGCAGAACCGCGATACCGGGATAGTCCTGCGTCACCCGATGCAGAAGGTCCAACCCGCTGATCGCACCCGGCATCACGACATCCGAAAACACCAGATCCACCGGCTCACCGCGCGCCAGCACCGCCAGAGCCTCGGTCGCGTCGCGCGCGTCGATCACGACATAGCCCAGAATTTCCAGCCGCTTGATGCCCGCCTCGCGGACCTCGCGGTTGTCCTCGACCAGCAGCACGACCTCTCCATCGCCATGCGCCAGATCCGCTTGCAGGCCTGTGCCATTATCTGTGCCCGTGTCTGTGCCGCTGCCCGTGCCCGTGCCCGCGCTGTGCCTGTCGCCGGTCTCGCTTGGCAGATAAAGCGCGATCTCGGTGCCGTGCGGCGGCGTGCTGTCGATCGTCATGAACCCATTCAGCCGACTGACGAACGAGGCCGTGCTGGTCAGGCCCAGCCCGGTGCCCCGGCCTTTGGGCTTGGTGGTGAAAAACGGCTCCATCGCCTGTGCCGCGATGTCGGGCGGCATGCCTGTTCCGGTGTCGCCAACGGCGATGCGCACGAACGCGCCATCCCGCGCCTGCGGCCCCATACATCCCGCCTGCGCCGCGTCCAGTGTGACATTCCCCGCCACAATGCTCAGTGTTCCGCCCTCGGGCATGGCATCGCGTGCGTTCAGCGCCAGGTTCAGCAGCGCACTGTCCAGATCGCCGGGATCGGCGCGCACCGGCCATACCCCGTCATCCGGCGCGATGTTCAGATCGATCCGGTCGCCGATGGCATGGCTCAGAAGCTGCCGCATCGCCGACAGATGTGCCCCGATCCGCACCACGCTTGCGGCGTCGGTGCGGGTGCCGGTCAATGACAAAAGCCGCCGGTTGAACCCCGCATTGACCTGCGCCGCGTTCACCGCGGTGCCGATCATTTGCCGTATGTCCGGATCATCGGTCCGCGCCAGCGCCAGTTCCAGATTGGACAGGATCACCGTCAAAAGGTTGTTTGAATCATGCGCGATGCCACTGGCCAGCCGCCCGACCGAATCGACCCGTTCGGCATGTGACAACCGCTGCTCCATGCGCCGCGCCTCGGTCACATCAAGGATCATGCCCCGGATGCGCCCGGCCTTTCGGTCTGCGCCCTGACCGGCAAAGGCGACCTGCCCGTGAAATTGCAGCCAGCGATCCTCGGCCCCTGTGCCCGGCAAGCGCACCTGCTGCATCAGCCCCCCACCCGATCCCGGCCTCAGCGCGTTGCGCAGCACGCCGCGCAACGCCTTCAGGCTGCCGGGATCCAGGATGGGCTTGAGATCTTCCAGACTGACCGGGCGCGCCTCTTCCGGCAGGCCAAGCAGCGCCAGCGCCTCCTTGGACCAATGCGCCACACCCGCCGCCAGATCGATGTCGAACATGCCGAAACGCGCGGCCTCCGCCGCCAGCCTCAGTCGCGCCTCGCTTTCGCGCAGCGAGTGTTCGGTCCGTTTGCTGTCCGTGATATCCTGCGTGAAGATCATCACGCCCGCCGGCAGGCCCGGCGCGTCATACCACGGCAAAACGTCCCAACTCAGCCATTGGACCCGCCCATCGGCATGGACAATCCAGTCTTCCGTCTTGGCAACGCCTTCTCCGGCCAATGCCCGGTCATGGGCGCGGCCCCAGGCATCGGGCACCGTGTCGAACACGTCATAATGACACTGACCGCGCAGATCGGCGTCGCCCAGACCGTGATCTTCGGACCAGCGCCGACTATGCGCAAGGTATCTCATCTTGCGATCAAACACAGCCAGCGCCACGGGCGCCTGCTGGATGAACCCGAACAGCTGAGCCGCAGACGCATGGGGCAGACGACCCCAGCTGTCATCTTGCGTCGCGTCGGGTGCCGAGTGTCGGTCCTCATCCATGCTGTCGCATCGCCACTTTGAGAAGTCTGCAAACCTGTCCGTTCTACATGGGTAGGCTTTGATCGCGCACAATTCTACACATTTCTGTTTTTGAATTCTTTATGATTCCGCAGTTCAATCAAGTCTGGTCCATTGGGGGTGGTATCTTGCCATGCAAAACAGGAGGTTTGACAGCTACGCCATCCCACCGGGCCGTTAATGTTCACTGGCGCGACGCGTGGTCTGCCGGGCTCCGGGCTGCAACCCGATCTTGCCCGTCAGACAGCCAGCGGCGCCCATTGCTTGGTAGGGGGGTGACATGACCGTTGTATCGCTTCAGAACATCAGTCAATCCGTGTGTAACGAGTGCCCCGTTAGAAAAATATCTTTATGCGACCACGTCGATAACGACACGCGCACCGAAATGTGCCGCCTTTTGCGCACGGCGACATTCTCTCGCGGCCAATCCATCATCATGCAAGGTGACACGGCGACAACCCTTGGGGTCGTGACCTCGGGCGTGGTCAAGACCGTGTTCATGACCGAAGACGGCGACACGCAGGTGCTTGGGCTGCTGTTTCCCGGCGATATCGTGGGGCGCGCCTTCGAGGCCGAAATGCGCTTTTCCTACGAGGCGGCGACAGATGCGACCCTGTGCACCTTCAATCGCCGGACCTTTGAAAACCTGATGTCGCGCTCAACCTCGCTCGAACATGGGTACCTGATGACAACGCTGGCGCAGATGGATGCGATGCGCAGCTGGACCTGCCTTCTGCGTGGGCGCACCGCGCGGCAACGGGTGGCGGCTTATCTGCTGTTTCGCTCCGCCACCGAGGATACCGCCGACGCCTATGTCGAAACCATCGGCGACAGGCTGGTGCTCAATCTTCGGCTCAGTCGTGTGGATCTGGCCAGCTTGCTGGACATGACGCCCGAAACCTTCTGCCGGTGCCTGCATTCTCTGGCCGATCAGGGGGCTGTGCATGTCTGTGCGCCGCATCTGATCGAAGTGCTTGACGACGCCCGGCTCCGGGATCTGGCCGGGCCGTCCCTCGAAGGGCTGGTCGAAGACCCGCAGCGCGCCGTGGGCTGACCGGCCCGGACCGGTGCGTCGCCGCCAGCGGCGCACCGGACCCTCCGTGCGCCAGTTGCCGCGTCAGCCGGGCCAGAGCGCGCGGATATCCGCCGGCAAAGACTGGCGCATGTCGCTGACCTCGCCCTCCGAGATGCGCGCGTTCAGCAGGCGGAACACCTCGGTAATATCCTCCTCGCCGCGATATTCCGCATCCATCCCAAGCCGTTCGCTCACCCGCGCCACAAAGGCCGCTCTGGTGCGCTCTGCGGTGACTGCGGGTTTCCAGTTTTCATAGAACAGCCCGCGGATCAGCAGGGGCAATTGCGCCGACACCTGCGCCGCCTCGTTGACGCTCAGCAGATCCCGTAGCGCCGTCAGGGTGGACCGCAACAGCATCAACACCTGTCGCTTGTCGGCCCAGTCCAGCCGCTCGGCCAGATCGTTGATCCATTCATGGGTCACCTGCACCGTGTGGTCGATCACTTCCAAACCCTGCGTGCTCATCGCCTGTGTCCTCCGCTGTCTTCAAAGGCAGCATCGCAGCAGACCTCCGCCGATGCGTTGACGGCCATCAAACCGCCCTCAAACCGCGATCACCCGCCGCCTGTCGCGACGCAGCATTGCGGCTTGTCAATGCAGCACCCCTGTCGCGTTGGCATCCTTGGATCGGGCAACCGGACATGGAGGTTTGCAATGCTCATGCTGACCAGTCCCGATTTCAATCCGGGCGAAACCATCCCGCAACGCTTTACCTGCGACGGACAGAACGTGTCGCCCGCTTTCCGCTGGACGGGCGTGCCGCAGGGCACCGCCGAGCTTCTGATGGTCTGTGACGATCCCGATGCGCCGCAGGGTCTTTTTCGCCACTGGGCCGCTTGGGGCATCGCGCCCGATCGTGATTTCCTGCATGATGGATTTGGCGCCGAAACCCTCGAGCCGGGATTTCAGCAGGCGATCAACGATTTCGGCAAGCCGGGCTATGCCGGTCCCTGTCCGCCGCGCGGCGATCCTCCCCACAGCTATCATTTTCGCCTCAGCGCGCTGTCGCAGCGCATCACCTCCGCAGCCCCCGGCGCCACCTGCCAAGAGATCTCGGCCCTTGCCGCGCCATATGTCATCGACTTCACCGAACTTGTCGGGATCTACGGCCGCACATGACCGACCGGTCTCCATGATTTTCACTGAACAAGGATCATCGCCCCCATGCAAACACCGCTAGAGCTGTCCTTTCTCCATATGGAGACCGACGATGCCCTGCGCGACCTGATCGAAGATCGCGTGGCCCAACTCGATGCGCTTTTCGACCGGATCACCAGCTGTCATGTCACCCTGCAACCCGGCCATAACCGGCATCGGCAAGGCAATCTCTATGAGGTGACCATCGAAGTCCGTGTGCCCGGCACCGAACTCGTGGTGCATCCCACCAAGGACGATGCGCCAGCCCATGAACACCCGCAGGTGGCGATCCGCGATGCCTTTACCGCGATGGAGCGTCAGCTCCGGGCGCATAAACAGAAGATGTCGGGCGAGGTCAAACATCATGACGGGATGCTGCAGGGCCGCATCGCCCAGATCGACCACGCCGCCGATTTCGGTCAGATCAACACCACCGACAACCGGCTGATCTATTTTCATCGCAACGCCGTCGTCGATGGCGATTTCGATGCGCTGAAACTGCGCGACCCCGTGGAACTGGTGGTCAACACCCGCGACAGCGCCATCGGCCCGCAAGCCAGCACCGTCCGCCCGATCGGCGCGCTTGACTACGACCCCTGATCGGGCCTTGGGTCAGGCCCGGTTCAGGCCCGGTTCACAGGCCCGGTCAGACCGGTTCACAGGCCGGGGCAGGGCGCCGGCTATTCGCTCCAGTCATGCACATGCACGTCGCGCCCCGAATGCCCCTTGAGGATGTTCACGGCCTTCTCCTCGCGCTCCTTGTCCTTGACGCGCACCCAGAGCAGGATGCCGCCGTGGCGGATCTGGTTTTCGTAATAGTCCTTGTGATGCTTGCCCGCACGCCGCGCCAGCAAGGTGCCGATCACCGCCGCAGGCCCGCCGCCAATCGCAATCGCCGCGATCGAGGCCGCCAACGTGCTGGCCGGTGTCAGCAGCACTGCCATCGCGATATAGGAGCCAAGGAAAAAGAACCCGCCCGCAATCGCGCCCTCCAACTCGCCCATCGCCTCTTCCGAGACGAAATGCGCCCTCGGCGCATGCGGGTCGTCCTCGACGTCCTCGGCCCGCCAATAGGCACGGCCCAGCTTGGCCTCCAGCGCCTTCTGCGACCCCAACAGGCTCATGTCATGGCGGCTGAAGCCCACAAGATGCAGATCATAGACCGCCTGTTGCAGGTCTTCGAAGCTGTCGAACACGCCCACGGCTTCGGGGATTCGGATGATGGTGACATGGTCTTCGCGGTGGCCCGTCGCCGCCTCGCTTCTGGTGTCGCTCATTCAGGTGCTCCTGTCTTTGTGGATGATACTGTTGCGCAGATCGTCGATATCGATCCCGGCCCTTGCCGCCAGCCCCGGAAGGTCCGGCAGATCGAGCGCGGGCAGAAATGTCCCGCCGATCAGGCCGGCGGCGCACAGCGTTTGCAGCGTCCGACACACATGCACCGCCGACAGCCCCGCCATTTCGCCCAGTTGCGCCTGTGTCAGCGGCAGGCTCAGATGCCCGACCGGACCGCGGGTCAGCCCCGCCGCCTCGGTGCGCAGGGCCAGTTCCAGCAACAGATAGGCGATCCGCATATCCGCCGCCGCCCAACCCAGCCTCGGCATCCGTTCCGCCCACCGCGCCCTTGCGGCGCGCTCGCTTGCGTGCAGGCGCTCGGCCACGCCGGGCAGGCGGGCGGCGATATGATGCGCGTCGGGAATGCAGATCACATGGCTTGGCGCAAGACTGCGCACCTCGTAGAGCGACCGCGCCGCACCCGCCATCCGCAGCCGCGCCGTATCCCCCGGCAGCAGCAGGTCCACGATCAGCGTCTTGCCCGTGTTGATCGTCTTCGACAGGCCCAGCCAGCCGCGCTCGACGCAGATCGCGTGAAACGCCGGCTCCCCCTCGGCCACGATCTGCGTGCCGGTGGCGAAGTTTCTGCGCACAAGGTCGCCATCGCCCTCGATAGCGCCCGTTCCCGTGCCCGTTCCTGTGCCCGTGCCAGTGCGTTCCGGCATGCTGATGGCCGTCATGCGCCCCTCCCTCAGGGATAGCCTGTCCCGCTTCGGACAGTCTGTACCGCGCGGGCACGGCGCGTGTTGATACCCGTCAATGTTCGGTCAGGCCCAAATCGTCAGCATATGAGGCAGGGCCACAAACCGGCCCGGAAAAGGAGACAGCCATGACCATGCTGAAAGTGATCGAGGTGCTGGCCGAATCCGACACTTCTTTCGATGATGCCGTCCAGAACGCGGTCACACAGGCGGCGCAAAGCGTGCGCAACGTCAAATCGGTCTACGTCAAGGACATGACCGCGACCGTCGATGGTGACCGCGTGACCAGCTATCGGATCAACGCCAAGATCACCTTCCTTCTGGAGGACGGCACGCCACAGGAGTGATCCATCGTGCCTTCAGGTCCACACCCGATGAAAGGACACCCGGAATGTTTAAACCTGTTTGCCTGATCGCGACCTGCGCGATGCTGACCCTGACCGCCTGCGAGGACATGACCCGTCAGGAAACCATGGTCGTCGGCGGCCTGACCGGGGCCGCACTTGGCGTGGTGACCGCCAAGGCGCTCGATGCCGACGATGATTGGAAGATCATCGGCGGCTTGGCCGGGGCGGCGGCCGGCGTGCTGGTTGCGCGCAACGCGGCGCGCGACGAATGCGCCTATGCGCGCGGCGACGGAACCTACGTGGTCCGGCGCTGCCCGTGATCTGAGATGATCTGACGGGTGATCCGGCGGATGATCTGCCGGATCACCCGGCCCTGATGCGCCGCGCAACCCGGCGGGATCAGTAATCGCGCTCGAAGAAAATACCGACCCCGGTATCGCCATCGGTGCCGACACTGCCGCGCACGGTGATACTGCGGCTCAGATCGAGGTTCAGGTCGATCTTCTGATTGCCGTCGCTGTCGGCGGTCACCTCGGAATAGACATTCTCCGAGATATAGGCCCCAGCGGTGAAGGCGGTCGCGCCTTCGGCGGTGCTGGTGACATCCAGATTGCTCAGGCCAAGCGCAGTGCGCACCCCCCCGAACACCCCGCCATCCAGCCCGCCGGTCAGCGTGGCCACCGCCGCCGCCAATTGTGCGGCCTGAAACGGCGAGATGTCATCGATGCCACGCCCAAAGATCAGCCGGGCAACCACCTCTTCCTGTGGCAACTCCGGGCTCGAGGTGAAGATGATCTCGGGCGCGCTGGCCAGCCCCCGTATGATGACCTGCACGGTCATGTCGTCAACGTCGGTTTCGGCGACGAATTCCAGATAGGGATCGAACGCGCCGCGCAGATCGATCAGACCCGTGGTCAGCGTCAGACGTTGGCCCAGAATGTCCAACCGCCCGCGCTGCAACTGGAAGGTGCCGCTTGGGATCACGTTGGTTGTCGTGCCCTGTATCCGCAGGCTGCCGCCCAGTTCCGCATCCAGCCCGCGACCGCGTACAAAGATGCGGTTCGGCGCGCTGATGGTGATGTCCAGATTGCGGCCCGGTCCCGGTGGGCTCTCCTCTTCCGCAATGAGGCCCGCGTTGCGGCGGGTCCGCGTCACATAATCCGGCGGGTTGAGATGCCGGATTTGCGGCAAAAGCCCCACATTGGCCGTTGCGCTGGTCGGCACCCGGATTTCTGTCTGCCCCAGCACCAGATCGCCCCTCATCAAGGCCGCTCCCGCAACCGGCCCGGTCAGGTTGATCGTGCCACTGACCTCGGTGCGGTAGAGATCGGGATCGCTGTGCCCCACAGCGGTCAGTGTCGCGACAACATCCGCGGGGTAGGGCGCGGCAAGCCCGATTGTCCCCGCCGCGCGGATCGTGCCGCCTTCGCGGCCCTGCGCGCTCATGTCCACCGCGGCGCTTGCACCGCTCAGGGTGATGCGGCCCGTCAGATTGTCCAACGCGCCGTTCAGCGTCGGCAAGGACACCTGTCCCCCCGACAGATCGACCCGCCCCGACACCGACGACAGCGCCGGTGCGCCATTGATCGCCAGATCATACGTGGCCGTCCCCGCCACCGATCTCGGGGCGATGAACGCATTGGCCAGCCCCAACGGCAGCGCGCCGCTCGCCTTCAGCGCAAGCCTCTGGCCCAGGTCCAGGATGCTCCCCGTCAGCTTCGCGGTGGTGCCGCCCGGCCCAGTCAGACCCAGATCGATGCCGACATCGCGCCCCATGTCGTCCCGAATGTCGATCTGGCCCGCCGCCTCGACCGGTCCCGAAAAGCCCGGCGCCAGCAACGCCAGATCGTCCAGCCGCCCATTCACCACGATCGGCGCCCCCGGCGTGGTGCCGCGCGCCGACAGCGACACGCGGCCGCTCTCGATGTCGAGCGTATCCAGCACGATCCGGGCGTCCTGCCGCCTGATCGCCAGACCCGCCGCCACGCGCCCCGCGATCAGCCGGTCCAACTCGGCGATACCGCTGCGCAGATCGCGCCCGTTCAGGCTCAGATCGAACCGGCCGGTATCGCCCTTGACCTGTCCTTCGCCAGTGGCGCTCAGGTCGATCCTGCCCGCGATCGGCTGGCCTGCCAGCCGCGCGAACCGCTGCAGATCGGGGGCCGTCAACGTCACACGTCCATTCACCGGCAGGCTGGCATCCTCGGGCGACAGGCGCCCCGTGGCGCGCAATTCGGCCCCCGCCACCGTCGCGCGCAGATCCTCCAGCACCAGCGCGCCGCCGCTGGTCCAGCCCAGTCCGCCATTGATCTCTGCCGGGCCATCCAGCCTTGGCTCGACCAGCCCCACCTCGGTCAGCGCCACGGCCAGATCCAGCGCGCCCGATTGCGCGTCGATCCGCCCCGATACATCCGCCTCCAGCGCCGAATTCCAGATTTGCAGCCGGTCCAGAACAGTGCCCGTCTCGTCCCGCCGCGCCGTGGCGCGCAGCCGCGTCTGCGCCGACAGCACCGGATCCACCCGCGCCACATCCAGCGCCAGCCCCTCGGTATCGGCCTCCAGCGCCAGATCGAACGCGCCGCCCAGCAGGGTGCCTTGCCCCTGCAACGTGGTCTCGATCCGCCCCGCCAGATCGCGGCCCGCCAGCCCCGCGAACCGTCCCAGATCCGCCGCCGTGACCGTCGCGCGCCCCCGCACCGGAAAGCCATCCGCCAGCCCGTCGATCTCACCCGCCGCGCGCAGGTTGGCGTCTCCGCTGGTCACGTCCAGCCGCGTGATCTCAAGCGGCGTGCCGTCCTGCCAGCGCAGGTCCAGCCGCCCCTCGGGCGATGAACCCACCGCCTGTGTCAGCGCCGCATCTGTCTCGTCCACAAAGCCGCGCAGACCAAACTCCAGCTCGGCCAGCAGGCTGCGCGTGGCCCCGCTCAGGATCTGCCCGCGCCCCTCCAGCCGCGCCTCGCCGATCCTCAGCCCCTCGCGCTGCACCTCGGTCACCACCGCCGTCGCCTGCCAGCCCTGACCCTGCGCCGCGTCATAGCGCGCACTCAGATCGGCGCGCCGCAGCCGCGTGGGCGGGCCTGCCACCGGCACCCGCACCAGCGCGCCACCCGCGTCCAGCGTTCCATCCAGCGACAGCCGCAGCGGCCAGCCCCCGGCGTCCAGCTCCAGCGATCCCGCCAGCCGCAGCCGCTCGGTCGCCAGCGTCACATCGTCGATCACCGTGCCGCCCTCGGGGCGGGTCTGCCCGATCAGCCGCATCTGCGACCTGTCGCCGAAAAACCCCTGCAGTTCGGGCGTGAAGAAGGGCCGCACATCCCCGCCAAGCCGCGCCTCGAACCGCCGCGCGCCGGTCTCGGGATCGCCCTGCAGGCGCAGCGTGCCGGTCAACCGGGGCACCTCGTTGCGCAAAAGCGTCAGCCGGGCCTCGTAATCGTCCAGTGGCGCCTCGCCCGACAGCTTGAGGCCGATCGCAGGACGATCCGGCAGGTTCAGCAGTCCCGCCACGATCCCGCCCGGCCCTTCGTTCACATCAAGGTCAAGCGCCAGGATACGGGTTTCATTAGAATAACTGGCATCCAGACTCAGGCCGCCATCGCCGTTCAACCGCGTGATATCCAGATCGGCAGCACCCTCTCCGGCGTCCAGCGACACGGCGCCTTCAACCGATAGCGCCACCGCCTCGCCCAGAACCGGGGCGCCCAGATCGGCCCGTCCAACGCTGATCTGTCCGATATTCACCGCCACCGGCAGTTCAGGCAACGCAAAGGGGCTGGCCTGTGCATCCTGCGGCTCCAGCCCGCCCTCGGGCACCGGCTTGCGCGGCATGATGATCTCGGCCGCCGTCAGCCGGTTGACCTCAAGCCGCCCGCGCAGCAGCGCCGTGCGCGTCCAGTCCAGCGTCACGTCGCGCAGGGTCAGCCAGACCCCCTCGCCATCGGCGATGGTCAACTCGTCAAGACTGGCCTGCGACGACAGCGCCCCGCGAAACCCGGTGATCCGCACCTCGCGGCCCACATCCGACAGATTGTCCTCGATGAACCCCTGCAACAGGCCGCGCTCCCGGTCGTCCTCCTGTGCCAAGGCTCCGGGTGCGAACCCCGTGGCCGCAAGCATCGCCCAGACCACCAGCGCCAATGTGCTCAAGATTGTCCGCATCAAAACGCCTGCCCGATCCCGATATACACTTCGATCTCGCCACTGGTGTCACTGTCCAGCGCCGTCGCCACATCGAACCGGATCGGCCCGATCCCCGTGTCATAGCGCAGGCCCAGCCCCGCGCCGCTGTGCCAATCGCCATTCTCGGTGCCCCAACTGTCCGCACCGACAAAGCCCACATCGTAGAACCCAACCACCGACACGCCATAGCGGATCTTGGTGCGCACTTCGCCCGACAGCGCCAGAAACGACCGCCCGCCGATGCTGCGCCCCGCCCCCAGATCGACCGACAGCGATTGATAGGGCTGGCCGCGGACCGTGCCGGCCCCGCCCGAATAGAACAGCATCCCCGGCGGCACCTCGGTCGCCTCCGCCCCCGAGACCGACCCGATCTGCGCGCGCCCCGCCAGAACAACGCGGTCGCCCTCGCCAAAGCTCAGAAAGCCGCGTGTGTCCGCATAGATGCGCGTGCCGCTCTTGCTGCCGGCCACGCCCAGAAACGGCGTCGCCTGCAGGTCGACATACGCCCCATCCGTGGCATTCAGAGGATCATTGCGCGTGTCCCATGTCGCGCGCAGCGGAAACAGCACATGGTCCAGCGTGCGCGACCCCAGATCGTCATCCACCTCGGAATAGCGGTAGGCGATCG
>JALQUE010000391.1 GCA_023260815.1 Roseovarius sp. | reverse complement strand
GGGCCATGACGGCTGTCGCAGTCCTTGCGCTGTTTCACGGTCACGCCCATGGCGGCGAACTGGGCAGCGCGGCGGCGATGCAGTTTGGCGCAGGCTTCGCACTGGCAACCGCCGGTCTTCACGCGGTCGGATTGGTCATCGCCCTTCTTTTCGCCCGCGCCCTGCAAAACGGGTCCGGGCTGTTGGTCCGCGCGTTGGGCGGCGTCACCAGCCTTGCCGGTGCGTTGATCGCCTTTGGCTGACCCGCCAGTTTCGGGTCAGGTCGTCTCGGCCATTTCGTACCAAACCTGCGCCAAACCGTACGAACCTTCTGCGTGCGCCCTTTTAATTACGGCCGTTTACAGTGCGGATACCGACGCGATACCGACGTGATACCGCCGCGATACCGAAGCGGGTTTTTCGTTGTTAATCAAATCGATATCACCGATTCGCGGGACGTGTAGGCGCCGCCCGTCTCACCGGTCATGAACCGCCTTGCTGTCCTGTGGCGCCTGCGCCCTGTCATGCATCCCGTAATCACGGATCACGCTGACCACCCGCAGCCGGTAATCGTCGAACATCACCTGCCGCCCGGCCCTCTGCGCGCCGCGATGCGCCTCCAGCTTGCGCCACCTCTCCAACGCCGCCTCATCCTCCCAAAAGCTCAGCGACAGCAGCTTGCCGGGATTGGTCAGGCTCTCGAACCGCTCGACACTGATAAATCCCTCGACCTGTTCGACAAGCGGCCGCATCTTGGCGGCCATATCCAGATACGGCTCTTGCTGGCCCTCTCCCGGCTCCACCTCGAAAATCACGGCGATCATGGCTCTGTCTCCCTGTTTGCACGGGCAGCATCCATTCTCTGCGCCCAAGGTTCAAGCGGCCCGCACCCCATCAGACCAGATTGCCAGACCGATAAGTCCAGTATACTCTGACCCTCATGGCAATCTCGGTCGAAACCTTTTTCCTCAATCCCACCGCCGAAGGCACCCTTCAGGCGCAGATTCAGCAGATGATCGCCGAGGGCATTCTCTCGGGCAGATTCCGCAAGGGTGAAAAGCTGCCAAGCTCTCGCAAACTGGCCAAGCATCTCGGTGTCAGCCGGATCACCGTGACCCTCGCCTATACCGAACTGCAAGCCAGCGAATACCTCGAATCGCGCGACCGCTCCGGCTATTTCGTGTCGGACAACGCGCCCGAGCCACCACAATTCGATGCCCGACATGTCGGTGGCGACATGATCGACTGGTCCCGCGCCCTTGGCCGCCGCTACACGGGCGGCAGCACCCCGGAAAAGCCGCAGGACTGGTCGCGCTACCGCCATCCCTTCATCTACGGCCAGACCGATCCAACGCTGTTCGATCATGCGAACTGGCGGCATTGCGCGCTGCAAGCCCTTGGCCAGAAGGACTTTCAGGCGCTGACCACCGATTATTACGATCAGGACGACCCCAAGCTGATCGAATTCATCCTGCGCCACACCCTGCCCCGGCGCGGTATCCTTGCCCAACCCGACGAGGTGCTGGTGACCATGGGCGCGCAAAACGCGCTCTGGCTCACCGCGCAGGTCTTGCTGACCCAACGGCGCACCGCCGCCATCGAAGAGCCGTGCTATCATGCGCTGCGTGACATCCTCACCCAGTCGCGCTGCTATCTGGCCTCGGTCGATGTGGATCGCGACGGTCTGCCGCCCGCCGATCTGCCCGCCCATGCCGATGTGATCTTCACGACGCCCAGCCATCAGGCGCCCACCAACGCGACCATGCCGATGGACCGGCGCAGGGCGCTTCTGGACAAGGCCCGCGAGATGGACGCCCTGATTGTCGAAGATGATTACGAGTTCGAAATCTCGTTCCTGCGCTCGCCGCTGCCGGCGCTGAAATCCCTCGATACCGATGGTCGGGTGATCTATGTGGGCAGCTTTTCCAAGTCGATCTTTCCGGGGCTTCGGTTGGGATATCTGGTCGGATCTCGCCAGTTCATCCGCGAATGCCGCGCGCTGCGCGCCAGCGTGCTCCGCCATCCCCCCGGCCATATTCAGCGTACGGCGGCCTATTTCCTCAGCCTCGGGCATTATGACAGTCTGATCCGTCGCATGGGGCAGGTCTTTGCCCGCCGCCGCAAGGTCATGGAAGAGGCGCTCGGCCAGCATGGCCTGGATGTCGAAGGGCGCGGCGTGTTCGGAGGCTCGTCGATCTGGATGCGCGCGCCCGAAGGCGTGGACACCGAAGAACTGGACACCCGCCTGCGCGCCCGCTCTGTCCTGATCGAGCCGGGACGCCCGTTTTTTCGCGGCCCGAACGCCCCTCGGGACTATTACCGGCTGGCCTATTCCTCGATCCCGTCCGAACGGATTCCCGACGGTATCGCCATTCTGGCCGACGAGTTGGCACGCCTCCGATAACTGGCCATATCGCGCCGCCGAATCTGGCCCTACTGCCAAATCCCCCCCCGGCCTAGTTTCCGCCCACGCCGAACCCCCGGCCCCGTCTCATGTGCAGGAGAACTAATCGATGAAGATGACGACCGAAGAGGCCTTTGTCAAAACCCTTCAACGCCACGGGATCGAGCATGCGTTCGGGATCATCGGGTCGGCGATGATGCCGATATCGGATCTGTTTCCGCAGGCCGG
>JALQUE010000247.1 GCA_023260815.1 Roseovarius sp. | reverse complement strand
CAGCGGGCTGATCAGAGCTACGAGACCGGCAAACGCTCGATGCCGGTCGAGGCGCTGGTCGACATGCACCGCCAGTTCGGCGTGGACCTGAACTGGATCCTGCTGGGAGTCGAAGCGGTGCGCCCGGGCCATGACCTGGCGGCGCTAGAGGGGTTCGAGACGGCGCTGGACCGCCACCTCAGCGCGACGGGTATCCGCCTGAAAAGCGAGAAACGCGGGGCGATCGTGGCGCGCTGGTACCGATCGTTCCTGGAGGGGAAGGAAATCCCGATGGACGACGTCCACACCTGGATCGAATTGTTGAGAGAATGATGATGGAAATCGAGAAGAGCGTTGCTTGGCAACGGCACCAGCTGGCGACGGTGGAACGGATGCAGCGCGACCTCGCGCGCTTGACGCATCCGGTGATCCGGGCGGTCGGGCTGTGCGGGGTGGCCTATCTGGCGAGCTGGGCGGTTGTGATGATGTTTGGGGCTGCTGCCGGGGCGATGGTGATTGTGGCGGCGGTGTCTGCGGCTGTGGTGGTGCTTGGCGCTCCGGCCTTCGCCCTGGCGGTCGGGGTGGAGCAGTATTTTCGGGGGCGCTTCGCCCGCAACTCCAGATGATCCGGATGCACCAACCGATTTCTTCAAACAAACCAAGTGCCTGGACAAGTGCCGTTCAATACCGTCCAATGATCCTGTAGTTTTGTATCCAAAGGATTTCTGTGTCTGACCCGCGCCTTTCTTGTCCGATCTGTTTGCGCCGAGAAGCCGGGTTGATCCCGGCGCCGCGTCATGTGGCAAAATGGGATGAACTGAACGGGACGGAACAGATGGCGATGCTGGCCGAGGTAGGCGCAGCACTCGGGCGCGGAACCCCGGGCTTTGTCGCTTCGTCAGCCTATGGCCATTTCCACCTGAGGGAAGCGTCCGGATCGCGTGTGACAACCGGGGGGCGCGACCCGCTTTTGCCCTTGCTCGCCGAACGACTGGACACGGCGCAGTCCGTAGACCTCGCCATTGCCTTTGCTATGGACAGCGGTGTGGCTCTGCTCGAGCCTTGGTTCCGCGAGTTGCTGGCGCGGGGTGGTCGGCTGAGGATAGTGGTCGGCGATTACCTCGACACGACCGATCCAACCGCCTTGGCCCGCCTCTTGGACCTAGATGGGGCCGAACTATTCGTGTTCGAAACAGGCGGTCTCAGTTTCCACCCCAAAGCCTGGCTGTTCCGCGCCGCGGATGCTCGGGGGGCGGCGATTGTCGGCAGCTCGAACCTCTCGCAGTCGGCGCTGACCGAGGGCGTAGAGTGGAATCTGCATTCCGAAGATGCAGCTGACAGTGTCGCCGCAGCTTTCGAAGAACTGGTTGCACGCCCAGAGGTAAAACCCCTGACCGCCGCCTGGATCGATGCTTATGCCAAGCGCCGCAGAACGCGGCCGATGCCCGAGTTCACCGCCCGCGTGGTGGCCGAGGAAGGGCCACCGCCAGAGCCACATTCCATTCAGCAAGAGGCGCTGGAGGCCCTATCGCTGAGCCGATCGAACGGCCACCGCGCCGGTTTGGTCGTGCTGGCGACGGGCCTGGGGAAAACCTGGTTGGCCGCCTTCGACACGATCCGTGTCAAGGCGGGGCGCATCCTTTTCGTTGCCCATCGCGATGAAATCCTGACGCAGGCGATGGCAGCTTTTCGCAAGGTGCGCCCGGACGCCAAGCTGGGCCGCTACACTGGTACGGAGAAAGAGGCGGATGCGGAAATCCTCTTTGCCTCGGTCCAGACGTTGGGCCGTATCGGTCATCTGCGCCAATTCGACCGCGACCATTTCGACTACATCGTTGTGGATGAATTCCACCACGCCGCCGCCAGCACCTACCAAAAGCTGATCTCCCATTTCACGCCCCGGTTCCTGCTGGGTTTGACCGCCACGCCCGATCGGACGGATGGGGCTGACCTGCTGGGGCTATGCGGCGAAAACCTTGTTTACCAATGCGACCTGTTTCGCGGGATCGATGCGGGGCATCTTTCGCCGTTTCATTATTTCGGTGTGCCCGACGATGTCGACTACGCGCAGATCCCCTGGCGATCCGGGCAATTCGACCCGACCGCTCTCGACGCCGCCTTGGCGACCGAGGCGCGGGCGCTGAATGCGCTGGAACAGTATCGCGAGCGAGCAACTGGGCCGGCGATCGGCTTCTGCTGCTCGATGCGCCATGCCGACTACATGGCGGACTATTTCCGCGCCGCCGGGCTGAGGGCTGTGGCCGTCCACTCAGGGCCAAGCTCCGCGCCGCGAGCAAGCTCTCTGGCCGCGCTAGGTAGGGGCGAGATCGATATCCTGTTCGCGGTCGACATGTTCAACGAAGGCGTCGACGTGCCCGAGATCGGGACAGTGCTGATGCTGCGCCCTACCGAAAGCGCAATCATCTGGCTGCAGCAGCTTGGCCGCGGTCTGCGCCGTGTCGAAGGCAAGGTGCTGCAGGTGATCGACTATATCGGCAACCATCGCAGCTTCCTGACGAAGGTCGCCACCCTGTTGCAGGCAGGGGCAGGGGATCGCTCGATCTCGACCAAGTTAGAGGCGCTTCAGGCCGGTGAGTTCCAGATGCCGAAAGGCTGCGAGATCACTTATGAGCTGCAGGTCATCGACATCCTGCGCAATCTCCTTCGCCCGAAGGAGGGCGCGGCGGAACTCGAAGCCTTCTACGTCGACTTCCGGGACCGGAACGGCACCCGTCCCACGGCTGTCGAAGTCTTCCGCAACGGCTTCGATCCCCGCGCTTCCGGCCATGGCGGTTGGTTCGATTTCGTCCGCGATATGGGGGATGCAGTGCCCGAGCGGCCCTTTGCCACTCATGGCCGGCTGCTACGCGAGATGGAGCGCCCGCGCGGTCTGTCTCGCGCCGCCTTGACCGGCCTGCGCGACATCGCTGCGGGGCGGCAACCAAGCGAAGGAGGCGAAGAGCTCGCGTTCAACCCACACCTGGCCCAAAGCGGTGCAGGCCTGCGCCTGGCGCGCCCTGACGCATCGGGTGAGCTGGAAGCGCTGGTGCGCGAGTTGGTCGAATGGCGCTTGGCGGAAACACCCATCGTGCGCGAGGCAGCCGAAGCATCCTCGACCTTTGTCGGCAAGCCACAGGCCCTGGAGCTTTGGCAGCGCTACTATGTGCCTGACATCGCGGCATTTTTTGGTGAGGAATACAAACAGAATGTCTGGCGGACCGGGATGAAGGCACTGCCGGAAAAGAAGATCATGATCCTTCTGGCCAATGTCTCGACACAGGAACTTCAATACCCGAACGAATTCCTCAGCGCGTCGCGGCTCAAGTGGTTTAGCCAGAACCAGACACGGCAAGAAGGCAAACACGGTCGGATTATCAGCGGGACCGAAGGGCACGATGTGCATCTGTTCATTCGCCGCGGGAATATCGTGAGCGGCAAGGTCAATCCGTTCATCTATTGCGGACAGCCGAAGTTTGTCGACTGGAAAGGGGAGAAACCGATCGAAGTTACCTGGGACTTACCGGTTCCAGCGCCGCGCGCACTTTGGGCAGAGCTTGGAATTCCTGATGATGATTGATCGCCAGACCTCAGTGTCGCAAGTCGTCGCCGGCGCGGCGATCGATGAAAGGCCCTAGGGAACGATGGAGCGGCAGGGGCTGATCTCGCGCTTCTTCTCTCGGACCGGCGATGGTGACCGGCAAGAGAACGCGTCAGAGGGCCAATCTCCGGAAGGCCACGACGCTTGGGGCGACAACGCGACTCGCCCGGTCCTTGCGCTGGTCAAATCCGTGCTGCAGGAACCGCGCTGCCTGATTGTTACCGGGTACCAAGATTTCCTGTCTTCCCTGACGATTGTGCTTGATGCGGTCCATGATCTTGCAGAACGGCCAGAGGGCAGCATCCGTATCGTTTTCGGATCGAACACGGACGGCCGCCGACATTTTGGGGGTGGCGGGCGGTCAGTCGCGCAGGAAGCCCGCCAGTATTTTCTCGGTGCAAGAGGTCTGTCAGTCGTCGACTTGGCTGACCTTCGCGCCGTTCTCGCGATGGATGCGATCGAGCGAGGTATCATCCAGTTTCGCGCTTTCGATCCAGCGCTTGCTGAGGCACAGCTGGGTCGCAGACCGCCCATGCTGCATGCAAAGCTGATTATTGGCGAAAGCTCTGCTCTATCGGGCAGTGCGAATTTCTCGATCAACGGCCTGCGCCGCAACCTCGAATTCATGGACGATGCCCACGCTTGGCCGGACGTCGCCAATGCAAGGCGCGCTGCCGCAGAGCAATACTGGGAGATGGGCCGCGACTGGACGGAAACAGCGTTGGAGATCCTGCGCTCGCTCATCCGGCTGGTTACACCCGAGGAGGCGGTCGCGCGGACCGTTCACGAAGCCACCAACTTCACACCTTGGCGCGTGGCTGGAAACACGAGTGCAGGTCGCCCGCCCCAACCATTTCAAGCAGACTTGGTCTATGAAGCCGCGGGCACCGTCTACGAACATGGCTTTGCTTTCGTCGAAGCCCCAACTGGGGCAGGAAAAACGGACATCGGAAAGCACCTGGCAACCGTGCTGCCGGTCAGCCACGCGCAGACCGTCTTTTCCTGGGGAGAGCGGGCAGATCAACAGCGCCTTGGTTCGCTAGCCTTGATCCCCGCCAGCGTTCTGAAAAACTGGACGACGAATGCCCCCGCAAATTTCAAGCCGATCAAGCACAGCCACTTGTCTCGCCAGAAAAAGGACGAGGCCGCCGAGTTGGATGAAATCAACCGCGCCGTCCGCTCGTCCGCGTCGATGATAGTGGATGAAAGCCACAGGCTAAGCTCGCGTTATCTTGCGCCTTCTGCGCGCTCGCTGGTGTTCGAACGAAGCCCGGCCATTTGGACGGCCTGTCTTTCGGCGACGTTGATGGGCAACCAAGGGCTAGATGGTCTGCTTGCTTTCCATGAAAAGCGCGCATCGATCTATGTGCCGCCGGTGATCACAGATCAGATCAACCAGCATATGGCCAAGGTGCGCGCACGGGGGGAACTTGTTCGGCAGCTGGATCAAGTCAATCGTCGCATCGAAGCGCAGAATGTGCAGGAAGACCTATTCCACAGCGCAGAGAGTCTGAGGGAAGAAGTCGCGGCCATCGAACGCCAACTTGAAGCAGATGGCCTGCAAATCAGCGCATTGCAGGAAGGCCTGGCGGATGCCCTCGCGCCCTATGTGGTGCGCCGCCAGCGCGCCTGCATAGGGGAAAGCGACAACAGAAAAAGTGGTGCATTTGTCTACCCGCTCACCCGCAGCCATCGCGAAGATACTGCGCTCACCGACCAGCAGCGCCAGATCATTGCGCGGATCAAGACCCTGGCCGAATGCATCACGACTGGGATCACCCTCGTCTCCGCAGATCCGCAACGCGCAGGCCAGACAGAGATCAAGTTTCACGATAAGTCACGAATTCACATACGTAATTTCCTGGCGCTCCTCCGCGCATCAATCATCTTCGCGCGCGAAGAATGGGCGCGAGAACGCGACAGCGATGCCGACCAGCGAGGGCGCGCCTCAATCGGCGAGAACCTACGACGCGCCGAAAGGCAAAACATGCGCCGACTGGCGGTGCCTGAAGGTGTTCTGCCGGAGGAAATGTCGTCCGAGGGCGACGACTCCCAGACACCGATTTGCGACAGGATCACGCGCCTTTTGAACCATGCGAGCCTCGATAGCATCGACGAGGCACGTGCCGAGGTGATGCGCGGTATTCTGCGCAAGCACGGTCACGCGATCTTCCTCGCCGAACGCGTCGGCGTGCTCGAGGTGTATGCGCGCCTTATGGCGGGGCATCGAGGCCGGGGTCCCGAGGTCTATGTGGTCGCCCCAGGTGCCCGGATCAAACCGGGCAAAAAGATGCATCACATCCGATCCGGGGCCGAAGCGCAGGAATACTTCGGAATCGACGGGAAGCATGTCGATACCATGAAGCCGCGGGCCATGTTCCTGACCTTTCAGATGGCGGAGGGGATCAACCTCCAACTTGCGCCAGCCCTTGGAATTATCGGGGTGACGTCAGACGTGAAAAGCCTGATCCAAGGCTTGGGTCGGATCGACAGGATCGACAGCCCGAACCCGCGCATCCACTACCACACCTTCGATCTGCCTGGCCTTGTTCTGTCGTCCGATCACAAGGCACGCGCCCGTGTTGCCAGTATCGCCTTACTTTCTGGGGTCGGTGCGGATGACCTGCCCTCGGAACTGGTCGAGTTTGCGGCCGGAGATTTGACTGACCTGGTTCTGGATCAGATCAAGAAGCCAAGGATTTTGCGGCCGGGAAACTATTTCGATCAAATCGAGGGGCTACGCCGATCAGTGCCGCACGAGGTGTTCGAACGTGTGCAAAGTGCCAATCCGCGCGGCCTTTGGGGTGCAGAACTGTGCCTGCTTGCATCAAGACAACCCGTCACGATCCTGCTTCTTGGAGGGCGTACTGGCAGCCCTCAAGACCCAACCGTCTTGCCTCCGCGCCTTCTGGCTGTGCGCGACGATGGTGGGCAAGCGGAGATCATCGGAGATCAGACTGAGGCTGCTCGACTTCTCTCGGATGCCTTTGCGGAAACGCGTCGCCTCGGCCGTCACGACGTTCGCCCTGAATTTGCCCAGGTGACCGCAACCTTAGACCGTTTGCGCGACACTCTCGGCCAACTGACACACTGGGATATCCGACCAGCACGCACTGTTTCACTGTTGGCTTCCCTTGCAGGCTTCTTGACCGACCGTGCTGTTACAGACGGCGGCCAAGGACAGTTTGGTGATCTGACCCTGCCAGCGCTCGAGAAACTGGCCGAAGCCTGGGCGCACGAACTGGATGTCTTCTGGATCGAGGCAAAGGAAGCCGTAAGCCAGCGCAGCGCATCGGGCGGCGAAATCCCTGATTACCTTGGAATCGATGCGATCTACACCGCCTTTTGCGCTCAACCCGATGACGTGCGCGACGCCGTCCGCGTTCGTATGGATGATCTGATTGCGACGTGCAGGGCTTTGTCCGAAGGGGAGCCCGTGGACATCTTGAGCCGCGTGGCGGTGATCTTCGAAGCCCGGCAGTGACGCTGTAGGCGTCTGGTAGTGGTGCGGCGGCCAATTCATTGGCGCAAGCGGCCCTTGCCGACATTGGCCACGACCCGCCGCTGCGGTGCGGCCCGCCAGACCGGACATTCGCTGCCACTGCGAAATCACAGCGGTCGTGCTTGTTGCGCGATTTCACTCAAAGCGCTGTTCGCGTTCCTCATCTCTATGTCTGTCACGCACACGTTCTCGTTCGATTTCCTTGGCCAGTTGACCTGACACCGACTTTGCGGCCTGAGCTATGTCTTCCCGCTCATGCTGTATCAGTTCCGCAATGGCATCAGCCCGTGGCTGCATGACGTCTGCACGGCTTCCAGACCACGACGATGGGATGACACGATCTGCATAAGCGTGAAGAACTGGTTCTGGCTCTGGTGCGGCTTCAAGGAACTCAACAGCAGATGCCGTAATGGAAGAGCCGTCCCTGTGACCATCGCCTTTCTCCCAAAGCTTGATGCCTGACGCGACCAAACCCCAGACATCAGGCTCGTTCCGTTGTTGACACCACTCTATCAAGTCGACCACATCGACCTTGGAGAGAGGGCAGCGACGTATACCACCGTGTCGAATGAAGTATGAACGTCGATGCTGTTGATCTTCGGTCCCCTGGAACACGCGGTTCAGAAATTCCTTGGGCATAAGCCCTGCCGTTGTTTCAATCGCTTTCTCAAACGAATGAATAAAACCGTAACGTTCGTCCACGACGGAAAAGATCGTATCTACCCACTCAGTCTTCTCAGCTTCATTACCATCGAAGCTGAGTGCGGCACGGACAACGGTTTCCATGCGATAATCCTTGCTGCCACCAGGGTCGCTGTGATCGGCCAGCAGGGACTTGGTTGCCGTCTTCAACCCAAGTTTCCTCAGTTCGGGTCCTAGCGTATCGACCACAGGGTCTTTACTGTGAAGCTTCATACTGAGTGCCTCGAGCAACGTGTCGTCGCCGCCCGACTTCATCACCAGCTTCCGTGCAAGCTCCAACAATCGTTCAGCAGGTAGATGCGCGTAGTTGTCTCGCCAAAGAATAGGCCCGAACATCCAGGTTCGTGTCTCTTCCTGATCGAGCAAGGCTATGCACCGATCAAGATCGGCCTCCGTGAAATCGTTCCACGGATGCAGGCCCACGAGGACTTTCTGAAGTTGTGGGTGTTTTGCGCATTCATCCAAGAGTTCTCTTGAAAGTCCGTAATCGTTTGCTGCGACCTCTTCGATGAAGCCACCTATCACCGCAAAGTCGTGGTTCGAACCGGATGAATTAGCGAGGTGTTCCAGCAAGCCTTGCCAACCTTCGCGATAGTTGTGGACCCCCTTCACAAGGCCGACACCGAACGCTCTGCGATAGGGCATCCAGTCGTTTGAGAACAAGTCATCCCCTAACTCATCGAGGGTATGGTCTGAAGCTGCAAAGCTCTCACCCAAGTCTGTTGCCTTTGCAGCCAACCGATCTTCAGCCGCACGATACTTGTCGTCGCTGCTGTCATCGAACTCGTCGTCAAGTGCCCAGTAGTCATGCCCGCTACCAAGCACGTATGTTTTGATCTTCGCAATCAGGTCGCGTGGTTCTAGATCGCGATCTAGATCAGCAAGTTCCTGGGGAAGCGGCTCTGGTTCAGGTTCATTTTTGTCCTTTGTGTGGTCGAAATAGATGATCGAACGAACGGCCTTCCAGCCTGCTCCCCACGGCTCGTGATCATTGATCGCCCGCGCTACTTCGACAAGCCTATCCCGCATTGCTTCCTGATGCCAAAGACCGCGAAACTCATTCGCTAGGACCCGCCGTGCACCGCCCTTGATGTCATCATCGTCAGAATTTGCCAGCCGAGTTACCAGATCAATGAAGGCAGTGCGCCATTCCACGAGTTGCTCATGGTTGGGGCGGTATCCATAATCTCTCGGCCTTGCCCCAAACTCGTTAAGACCGAAGCCCGTCCATGGCGGTCCATCGAGTGCCGTTGAAAGAAGCTTCAGACCCAAGGAACGCCGTCCCGCACCCTCGGAGCTCAGACAACTCTCTACGATGACGAGGCGTTGCGCCAGGGAAGCATGAGTGCCTGAAAGATAGGGCTGAAAGAACCTCGAAATCTTATCCCTTACCGCATCATAATTGTTGTTTTCATCTTCATGGTCCGCAACGCGGATCAGCAGTGCCATGCAGCGTTCAAAGGCATGGGCCTCGTAAGCCAAGGACTGCAGCAGGTTGAGGATCGTGGTCCTGCGGGGATTATGCTTCGGCTCCATACCCTGAAAGTCGGGAGCGGTGAGTTCGGCTTCGATCCGATCAAGCAGCGCTTCTGGTGCCACAGGTCCAATGTAGTCTAGGATTCTCGATCCGTTCTCATCGAGGTCGGAAATACGGCCTAGCAGACCATCAGCTTGCAGCCATGCCTCGACGATCTCTTTGGCGACAGGGTGATCATGCAACAAGCCAAGCCTATGTGCGAACGACATTAGAAGCCTGCTATTTCCAGGTGCCTCAAACGTTGATCTTAGGGTCTCTACAGGGACGCTCTCTAACGCAGAGCCTGCCAACCTGTTTGCGACTGCATGAGGCAATATCGCCCTCCAATGGGCTCTCTTTTGCACGACATGTCGGTCTGCTAGTTTCTTGGCGGCCTTGAACAATTGGGCCCTTGAATGCCCTGAAATCGAGCCAAGGACTTCTAATTCGTTATTACCGACCTCTGGGTCAGAAACCGAGAACGAATACACCAAAGACAGAGCCTCGGCCTGTTCACGAAGATCACCATCGACTCCTTTCCGCTGTTGGAAAAGACGGTCAAACAACTCGGCGTTCGACAGTTGGGCGAGACTCTCACCCTGTTCAACTCTTTCTGCAATCGCCAAGGCAACCCTGGAATTGCCATCGGCAAACTCGGCGATCCGCCTTGCGTTACCCTGTCCAATTTCGGGAAAACGGCGCATCAGAAGTTCTTCGGCTACGTCCGGTCCATTCGCTTCGATGTGGATCACTTCGGTAGTTTGCGGCTTGTCGTCTCTGATATCGTATTCAACCGTGATCAGGCTGACATCACCACTTCCAGCAGACACCTTGGCTGCTAGTGCCGAATGCAGATCGGAGGGGCAGTTGTCGAGGATCATCACCGCACGACGGCCTTCGGCAATTAGACGATCCAGCATAGCAGATGCGGAAGGATCAGGGTCTTGTCCTGTATCAACGTAGACCGCGATAGTTCTATCGAGCGGGTCGGTACCGACAGTTTCATCAAAGAGCGCTTGCACAATGCGTGTCTTACCAACACCAGAAAGCCCCGTGATGCGGATCGCTTTGTTTGATGTGCGTATCAGCCGACGCATAGGTTCTATGGCGTCTTCGATTGATAACTCCTGACCTCGCTCAGTCGGCACGTGAACTGTCACGCCTGGAGCAGAGATAAGGGTGTCAGGTGATCCCTTGGGCGGGTTGCTCCAGGCTCCATAAGGTTGCCATCCTGAATAACCCTGACCAAGCTTACCCTTCAGCCACAGCAACACCGACGGATGCTGCCGCACCCATTGGACCAGCTTTGAACGGTCGAAGAAATCGAGGTGGATGTTGTCCTTGTTTGGGTCATTGGCCAACGCTACCCGCATGGCTTCGAGGCGATCCTTCTTCATCGGTGGTGAACAATCGTCGGCGAGGCTCACGATGATGTAGCTGCCGCCAATCTGGGCTTGGTTTGCAATGGTGGGATTTAGTTCTCCATCCTTCAGCATCTCCGCCGCGATTGCAGACTTTGGCATAGAGTCCTTCTTGGACTGGAGAACAGTATTCGGACGGCTCAGGAAGCCCGATTCCAGTTCGGAGGTATCCACTTCCACATGAATGTCGATACCTTCATCTGGTGCCTTGATCGAGCCTGACCAACTTACACTCGCTGGGCTATGGCCGTGTGCCGCGACCTCCGCCTCTGAAAGGCGCGCTATCAACTCTTCCAGTCGTTCATCGGACAACCGAAGTAGGTCATCCTTTTCAATATCGAAGATGGCCATAGCTACACCGCCACACAATAATTTGTAGCTCTGTATAATTCAGCACACGACATTTGGGAACACTGACGACGCAACCAATAGCTTAATCGCCTCTTAAGTTTGCGGAGACCTAATGTCCGCTTCCCAACCACTACCGTGTCGAAAAGGCCGCTGAAGGGAACGGCCGCTTTCCGCCCGCACGTCATCCGCCGTTCCCCGCGACCAGCCGCGCCGCCCTTTTCTCGAACCCCTGCCTGACTGCGTCCACCAGCCCCTCGGGAAACCCCGGCGGCATCCCCGCCAATGCCCCGTCAAGCGCCTGATCCGCCCGCCCCCGAATATCCTCGAACACCCCCGCCACCTGTTCCCGCGAGACCCCCGCCGAGAGCGCTGTCTCCACGAAGTGTCGGCCGTGGATGTCCGCGACGCGGTAATGACGCCCCTTGCCCGCGCGCATGGCGAGCTTCATGTCCTTGATTTGCAACGCCCCCGCATCCAGCGAGGGTTGTACCGTCAGCACGTCGTAGATCGGCGTCATGCGGAAGCGCCCGCCGGGCATCAGGGAAATGCTGAAGTTCTTGGCGTGCCCGTCCGTCGCCCCGATCAGCCAGAACAGGATCACGGCCTTCAGGAAGTCCGCCCGGTCGCGCTGCGGCTCGTCGCTGCCGGTCAGCAGGTCACAGATCTCCACGATCCCCGGGCCGCCCTCGTTCTGGTACTTGCGGGTCGGGGGCACGGACAGGGCCTGGCAGCAATCCTCCTGCGGCAGGCGGATCAGGCGGCCGTCGCGGGCGCGCAGCCGGTCGAAGCGTTCGATGACCAGCGCGCGTGTTCCCGCGAAATCCGCGATCTCGGTCCGTGCCACGGGCAGGCCAAAGCCCGCCAAGAGCCGTAGGCTGAAGTGCTCGTTCTCGATGCTGTCGGTCAGGTCCATGCCAGGGGGCAGGCGGCCGATGGCGGGCTTCAGGATATGTGTCGTGGGTGTGGTGCCGGTCGGCAGCACCCATTGCCCTTCGTCGAACAGTAGCGCCGTCTTTTCCTGCGCGCCGGCGACGGAGATGCGGAAATCCTGCTCGGCCCGGATGCCAAGCGGGGTCTGCGCCAGATCCCGCAACATGGCTCCGATCTGGGCGTCGCTCAACGGCTCACCGGTCAGCGCGCGGGCGTCGCCCGGCTGCTCGCCCTCGGGCAGGAATTGCAGCGCGCCCACACAATCACGCCCGATGCGCGCAAGCAGGCTATAGGCGTCCACACCATCCGCGTCCACGCGTTCCGCCACACGGCGGCGGATCAGGTCGCTGTCGGGCAACAGGTTCTCGAAAACCGCGATCACAGGCGGGCCGGTGTAGCGCTCGGGCCGAAGGGGAAGGGCGCGCGAGATCGGCAGCGTGTTGTCCCAGACCAGCCATTCCGGCGCATAGGTGAAGGCGAAGGCCCCGTCCGGCGCGCGGAAATACTGACCTACGCGGCGGCCGTTCATGTAGACGTCGAGCGGCGCATAGGTGCGCTTGCGCCCCATCAGAAGATGTCCTCGAGATCACGCGGGGTCATTTTGCTGCGCGGCACGATCCGCAGTTCGAGGTCGAGCGCGGCCAGCAGGTCGAAGATCGTGTCCACCTTGGCGCCGCTGGTGCCGGTCTCGATGTTGGACACCGTGCGCTGCCAGACGCCCGCGCGGGCGGCAAGCTCGGCCTGCGTCAGACCATTGGCCTTACGGGCGGCGCGCAGGGTCTGGCCGAGATCCTTGGTGGTGCGGGCGATCTGGTCCATCCGGGTGATCCTTTCCCGATGAAGATGATCGGGGGATCATATGGAGTCAATATGTTCTGTGGGTAATAATATCGATTTATGATCCCGCAGTCATTTTCCATCTGCGTTCGTCTTTGCCTTCTGCCGGGCAAGTGGTGTTGGGTCGTCGACCGTGTATGGCATGGTTGCTTGATGCCGGTCGGCATGAATTTCCCCTACGCACAGAGATCGACAATTAGCCCATGGGCTATATGTGAAGCTTATAGCTCTCGCGCTATATTGACAAAATATCGTCCTTGAGCTATCGCAACGCCATGGACACCCTGCCCGCATACCCCATCCGAAGCCTGCGCCAAGCCGGGGCCGTGCTGAAGGCGCGGCGCGCGGCACGGAAGATCAGTCAGAAGCAGCTTGGTGAGATGACGGGAACGGCGCAATCCACAATTTCCGACATCGAGAACGGTGTCGTTTCCGTAAGCCTAGATGTTTATCTGCGCCTTCTGGAGGCCCTCGGCGCGGAACTGTCCGCGACGGATCGTATAGCAGACCCGGGGCAGCGCTAGGATGGCACGGATCGCCCGCGCGGGCCGCCGCACGCGCCAAAGCAAGACAGCCGTCTGGTACGAAAGGGCGCGGGTGGGCATGCTGACCCGCGCGACGGATGGGGCCATCGCCTTCTCCTACGATCCCGACTGGCTCGCGTCCGAGGCCGCTTTTCCGGTTGCCAGCGCCCTGCCGCTGACCAAGCTCAAATGGCAGGGCGATCCGGTTGTCGCCGCCTTCGACAACCTCCTGCCCGATGCCGAAGGCGAGCTGCGCGAGAAGATCGCCGCGCGTGTCGGGGCGCAGGGCAAGGATGTGTTCTCTCTGTTGTCCGTGCTGGGGCGCGACTGTGTCGGTGCGCTGCAATTCCTGCCGGTGGACGAGGCCCCGTCCGAGCAGGACATGCAGTATCGCGTCATTTCGGAAGAGGAGATGGTCGCCGACCTGCAGAACCTCGCCGCCGCGCCGCTCGCCCTGGGTGAAGACGAGGATTTCCGGATTTCCATCGCCGGCGCGCAGGAGAAGACGGCCTATCTGCGTATCAATGGGCAATGGGCCAAGCCGCGTGGTATCACGCCGACCAGCCATATCTTCAAGACGCCCATGGGCATCATTCCCGGCCCTGAGCAGATCGACCTGAGCGACAGCGTCGAGAACGAGCTGTTTTGCATGACCTTGGCGCGCGAAATCGGCCTTCCCGTCGCGCATGTCGAAAAGCTCACCCTGCCAGGGCAAGTCGTGCTGTCGGTCGAGCGGTTCGATCGCGTCTGGCATGGCGACACCCTGAAGCGCCTGCCGCAGGAAGATATCTGCCAGTCGCTGGGTTACCCTTCTGCGATGAAATACCAGAGGCTAGGCGGCCCCGGCATCGCGCGGATCATGGAGCTTTTGCGCGAATCCGACACGCCCATCGAGGATCGGGAGACGTTCTTCCGGGCGCAGATCTTCTTCTTCCTGATCGGGGCCTCGGACGGGCACGCCAAGAACTTCAGCCTGCGTCTGGGGCGTCGGGCGCGGTTCACGCTCGCGCCTCTCTATGACATCCTGAGCGTCGCCCCGGTCGTCCGTGCCGGACGGTTGCAGCGCAAGCGCTACCGCCTCGCCATGTCGATCGACGGCCATTACGGCATCGACGAGATCGTGCCCCGCCACTTCGAGGCCGAGGGCCGCGCGGCGGGTCTGCCCAAGGGCCGCGCCCTGGAGCTGTTGCAGGACATGGTAGATCGGCTGGGCCCTGCGCTGGAGCGGACGCTTCTGGCGGTAGGCGATCAGGTCCCAGCGGCGGTCAGCGAGCCGATCGCAAGCGATGCGATGCAGCGGGCGGCGCAGATGCGGGACCTGCTAAGTCCGATCTAGAGGCGGCAGGCCATCGTCAGATCCTCGGTCTCGATTGCCGCGCCGACAGCGCTGAAATCGTCGGCATCCATGCCAAGCTGGCCACCGATGCGGCGTAATGACCCTAAAACATGGCGCGAATTTTCACTGGTCACGACTTCGCGCTGACCGCATCACCATCCCTCAGGCGCGTCGTCGGCGCCACTCGCGTCCGCACTTGGGCTGTTTTCCGAAGATGCGTTCCTTCGGCGCGACGTGATCCTTTTCGGAAGTGTTTTCTCCGCCAGCATCAAGCCGAGCTCATCCGATGCCGGATCGACGAGGTCGGCCAGCCGGTCGAAAAGCCCCAGAACCGACAGGGCCATCGCCAGGGTGTTCAGCGAGACGCCCGGATCGCCTTGTTCCAGACGGTGCAGCGTGCTGCGTCCAACGCCCATGCGCGCCGCCATGTCGGTTGTGGAGATCCGGCGCGCCCGACGCGCGCGGGAGATGTCCTGCCCAAGCCGCGCGATACCGCGGGCGATCGAGGGGTGAACCGCGCTCCCCTTGGTGCGTGCTGTTTTGTCCGTGCTGGCAGTCATTGTCCCGCATCTCGGTCAGAAGAGTTGTTTTTGTCTCACTTGTGATACGACAGATATGATGAGCCACCCCCCGTTGCACCCCCCACCCTATGTCTTCAGTCGGTTTTTGTTTTGTAAGTGACACAAAAATTAATTTTCTGTTTTACTTGCGAGACAAATTGGGTTGGCCAGCGTCGGCGAGTGCTTCTGACTGCGCCCCCAACCCCTCCAACGCCTTGTCGACCTCGCGCGTTTT